>DATELY010000018.1:0-22297 GCA_035276085.1 Steroidobacteraceae bacterium
GGCTTCGCCAAGCGCATGAACGGTGTGTTCGATCGTTCCAACCGGAACGACCGCGATTTCTATCGCGGTGTCGTCGGACTGCGTGGCGATCTGTTCACGAACTGGAAGTGGGAAGGGTATTACGAACAGAGCCGCACGAAAGAGGACACGGCTTCAGAGACGGCGCTGCGCGATCGCTATTACTACGCGCTCGATGCGGTGAATGAAGGCGGACAGATCGTCTGCCGCGACCTGGCGGCCCGGGCTGCCGGTTGCGCACCCTTCAATCCGTTCGGCTTCAATTCCGTGTCTCAGGCAGCCGCCGACTACATCACCAACAACGGTCAGTTGGACACCTATCGAGCGAAGATCGACCAGAAGGTTGCCGGATTCGGTCTCACGGGTTCCGCGTTCACGCTGCCTGCGGGCGACGTGCAAGTGGCTGCCGGTCTGGAGTATCGCGAGGAGAAGAGCTCCGAGGTGTATTCGGCAGACACGCAGGGCGGCAATACGATGGGTAACGCCGCCGGAAATACCTTCGGCAAGTATCACGTACGCGAAGCGTATCTCGAGACGATCGTGCCGCTGCTCAGCGGGATGAAGGCTGTCGAGAAGCTCGACTTCGAGGGTGCGGTGCGCATCGGCGATTACAGCACCGTCGGCAACGTGTTCAGTTGGAAGGCCGGACTGAACTGGTCACCGATTCACGATGTGAAGCTGCGTGGCATGTACTCGGTGGCCACGCGCGCCCCGAATATCACAGAGCTCTACTCGGCACCCGCTCAAACGATTCCGAGTGGACTGACCGACCCGTGCGATGGGATCGACGCAGCATCCGCCGGTGCCGTGGCGGATTACTGCCGCTCGATTCCGGGGATTGCTGCCCAGATCGCCGCCAATGGCGCGTTCGTGTACGACCCGAACCAGGACTACCAGAGCATCGAGGGCGATGATCTCGGCAATACCGACCTCAAGGAGGAGAAGGGCAGGACGCTGACGGTGGGCTTCGTGCTGACGCCAGCAAGCCTGCCGAACTTCTCGATGTCGGTGGACTACTTCCGCATCAAGGTCACGGACGCCATCACCTTGCTGCCGCGTCAGGTGAGCATCAACGATTGCGTGAACTCGCTCGGCACTTCGCCATTTTGCAACTTGATCGTGCGTGAAGACGTGAACACGCCGCGCCCGCGTACACCTGGCACTGTGTTCAGCGTCGAATCTCCCTACTTCAACGCCGCGTCGATCAAGACCGCAGGTATCGACCTGGGGTTGCGGTACGCCTTCGACTTCGGCTTCACGACGGCGCTGAGTTACACCTACCTCGACAAGCTGGAGCTGCGTCCCGCGGCGGGCCTGCCAGTGGAGGACAACCGAGGCCAGTTGAACGGCGATGGTCGTCTCGGTGCCGGCTTCAAGCATCGTGCCCAGCTGGATCTGGGCTACACGCTGGGTGCATTCAACGCCACGTGGAGCGCGAACTATCAGAGCAAGATGAAGGACACGCTCGTCGATCCCGCGCTCGACCCGGCCCAGAACAGCGTGGGCTCGTACATCTATCACGATGCGCAGGTCCGCTACAGCTTCGGCACCGAGCATGAGTATGCGGCGTACCTTGGCGTGGACAACGTGTTCGACAAGAAGCCGCCGAACATCGACCAGAACGGTGCTTCCAACATCACGGGCACCGAGACAGCAGCGGAAAGCTACGACCCGATCGGACGCTTCATCTACTGCGGCGTACAGCTGAACTTCTGATAGACGATTGCAACTGAAATCATTGCTCGCCCCCAGCGCCGTTCCGCGGTGCCGGGGGCGTTTTTTTGAGGATCGCCTGCGCGCGAGCTGACCGCCAGGCAAGGCCTGATCGGTGTTACGAGAAAGTACTTACGCGGTGATTTCGAGTCTTCGGCGCGCTGTGCGTATACCGGCAGCGTGCAGCAGCAACATGGACGTATACGCACAGGGCATCAGAGCGCGCTCACAAACGTAAACAGCGTTCAATTCCCTGCTTCAACTTGAGCTTGCTTTCGCCAACGACGTTGGCTGTCTACAACACGTATACCAGCGGAAAACCTTCTTTTGCTCCGCGACTGCGCGGCACATTTTCATGCGGAACCGGCACTTGAATCGCCCGTTGTAACAGCGAGACATTCATGTGCGTCAGTTGCTCGATAATTCGGGCAATTAAAGGTGCTGACATCGGCCATGCCGAACCTGTCCCGATTCTCAAGGACAGTCAATCACGAACGGATCCTCTCGAGCCTGAAGCTCCTCCGCAAAGCGGTTGCGGCAGACGCTGCACGACACGCATGGCGCAAGCGCTCCGCGCAGGCACGGCTCGCCTTCGCGATCTCAATTCATGGAACGGCAACGACGCGCTGACGCGTCCGGAGCTTGGCATCCATGGTGACCCATCATTGCGTGAGGCGAGCAGTGTGCTGTGCGCTGCTAACCGGAGCTGCTGCGGCGGCCTCATCACCTGCCACAGCGCAAGAGAGGTCACGGACACCCGCTGTACTGGAAGAAGTGATCGTCACGGGGTCTGCGATCCGTCGCGTCGAAGCGGAAGCATCCTTGCCAGTCCAGGTGTTGGATGCGGAGGCCATCGCGAAAACGGGTGCTTCGTCCGTGGTCGACTTGATGCAGAGGCTGCCTGCCATCTCGAACAACACGGTTGAAGCCGAATCGATCGGCGGCGCCACCTTCGGATTTGCCGGCGTGTCGGTGCACAACATCGGTGAGAACCGAACGCTCGTGCTGCTCAATGGACGACGTATGGCTCAATTCGGTGGGCAGACACTGACTGGCTTTGCTGCAGCCGTCGATCTCAACAGCATTCCGGTCTCTGCGATTCAGCGCGTCGAGATTCTGACCTCGGGTGCTTCGGCGCTCTACGGTTCGGACGCGGTGGCGGGCGTGGTGAACTTCATCACCAAGGACAAATCGATGGATCGCGACGTATCGGTGCGCTACTACGGACCGCAGGACGGTGGTCGGGAGAAGGGCATCAGTGTGACCGGAGGCATCGGCGACTACGATGCCGACGGCTGGAACGTGTTCGTCAGCTTGGGAGGCGACAAGCGCAGTCAGTTGGTGTCAGCCGATCGCAGCTTCGCTGACTCCGCCATCGTGAACTTCAATCACGGCGGTCAACGCTGGACGTACTTCAACGGTTCGCCTCGCAACATTCCCGCCAATGCGGTGGCTACCGGCGGTGCTCACGAAGGCGAGGCAGTGAGCCTGGACTTCCTCGCGACGGGTCAATGTCCTGAAGGGTCGGCACCGGTCGGGGTCGGCTGTTACTACGACTACGTACGTCAAATCCAGCTCTACCCGGAGCGCGAGCGCAAGAGTGCGACGGGCTCACTCAACGTCAGGCTCGGTGAGGACCACAACTTTTTCGTCGACGCCTTGTGGTCGGAGGCGAAACAGACGTCCAAGATCGCCCCCGTGCCCGGAGAGCTCGCCGTCGACGTCGGTTCTGCCTTGTACAGCACCTATCTCGCGGGTGTGACGGACGAGACCGGAGCCCAAGTGTTTCCAGGTGTGGATGCGGATGAGAACGGCGAGACCGATCCCATCATCGCGTCGTATCGAACCTTCGATCTGGGTCAGCGCATCAATGATGATGAAGCGGACTTCTATCATGTATCGGCAGGTATCGAGGGCGATATCGCCGGCTGGAATTACGATTTCGCGCTCACTCAGTCCGAAAGCGATGTGAAAGGCTCCATCAGTGGCTATCCCGGCGCACTGGCCTTCGACAGGTTACTGAGCAGTGGCGTCCTCAACCCGTTCGTGGGTCCCGCTCAGCAAAGTCAGGAAGGCTTGGCCGGGCTCAATGCGATCAACTACAGCGGCTACTGGGATGGCGGTACATCGAAGCTGCAAACGGCTGAGCT
Source organism: Steroidobacteraceae bacterium (assembly GCA_035276085.1). Lineage (GTDB taxonomy): Bacteria > Pseudomonadota > Gammaproteobacteria > Steroidobacterales > Steroidobacteraceae > DATELY01. The sequence continues at coordinate 3,882 of DATELY010000018.1, forward strand.
GCGTGGCTCCCGGCCGTTGTTCGATCTGCCCAATGGCAAGCCCGTGTTGTTCGGCTTTGGGTTGAGCTATTACAAGGAGAAGTTCCAATCCAAGCCCAGCGCATTCGCGCAGGCGAATCTCGATGATCCCGTGGCGGGCACGCCCGCGGCGGGCGGGCCGCACTCGGGCGATCAGCGGTTTGGCGACGCGGCGGCAACCATCCCTTACGGCGCCAATCGCAAAGTGTTCGGTGCCTTTACGGAAGTCGTCGTCCAGCCATTGCAGTGGTTGGAGCTCACGGGCTCAGGTCGGTATGACGACTACGACGACGTGGGCAGTACGACGAACTACAAGGTCAGTTTCAGGATGACGCCGATGCAGCGGCTGCTGTTGCGTGGCTCGTATGGCACTGGCTTCCATGCTCCAACCGTGCCGCAGCTCAATGCCTCGCTGCAGAACTACGGTGTCACAGCGAACCCGTACGATTGTTCGGCCGAGCTGCAAGCGATAGCGGCGGGCATGGGCGCAGTCTGCCGGCCGCCGCAGACTCAATACGATACGTTTGCCGGCGGTAACGAGGATCTGAAGCCGGAGAAGTCGCGCCAGGTCATGCTGGGTCTGGTGTACGAAGTGTCCAGACAGATGTCGTTCGGCGTTGATTACTGGTGGGTGGGCATCAAGGACGCATTCGGTCAGATCGAAGAGACGGAAGCGTTCACCAATCCAACGCTGTATCCGGATGCCTGGACGACGTTCACGGACATTGCCACGGGCACGACGTATGTCGCCTTCAATCAAACCAACGTCAACACGGGTAAGGAGCGCTACGCCGGCATCGACTTCAACGGCGATGCGCACTGGCAGACGCCGATCGGCCGATTGCGAACGCAGCTGTTCTTTACGCGCATGCTGAAGAACAAGCTTCAGCTGACCAAGGGCGGGCCGTACTACAAGAACATCGGCGACTACTCCACCAACCTGGACGAAGTGACGTTCAGGTGGACCGGGCGGCTGCTGACCTCTCTCGATCACGGCGCCTGGTCGCACACGCTCACTGCAAGCTACAAGAGTGGTTACGAGGACGTGTTGACCACCGTGGACGGCATCGATGCGGATGGCAACTTCAACGGTGAAGTGGCTGATGTGCGCCTCCATGTGGACGACTACTACACGTTCGATTGGCAGTCGTCCTGGGCGCCGAAGGATTGGGTGCAGGTGACGGTTGGCGCCTTGAACCTGTTCGACAAGGACCCGCCGTTGTCACTGACGGCGCACAACTTCCAGATCGGGTATGACGCGCGCTACTACGATCCGCGCGGCAGAGTCCTGTTCGGTCAAGTGTCGTTCAAGTTCTGACGCAGTGAGGAATTGAAGCGTTGGCGGGCCGGCGGCAGCTCGCCAACTTTCAAGGCTGCAACGGTAGCTCGTAAGTCGCCTCCTCGAGATAAGTGCGCAGCAACGCGTGACATCGGTCAGGACCGGAGTCGATGGTCTCCGTTGCAACGACTTTCTGTATACCGCGCTGACGGTGCGCAGCGCGTTGCTGGGTTCACTGCGCCGCATTTGTACTCGGAAGACCTTCCGCAAATCGAGCATTTCACGCCTAACGCGGCGATCGCCGCCGGGATCATTCGTGGCCCGAACGCCACGCGTATACAGCGCATAACTGCGTGTTTTTCCTGATCTCCTTTCACGCAAGCGGCGCGGAACCTACGCATTAAAGGCGTCGTTGTAGTGGCCACTCGCACCGACGAGTTGCGCGATTCGCCGCGCAACGGATGCACGTGATCACTGCACGTGCTCGGTAAGTCTTCCTCGCATTGGAGGGATCATGTCGACCAGCCATTCTCTGACGCGCGCAGTGCAGTGCGCGCTCGCTGTTGTTGTCGCCAGTACTGCTTATCCAACGTTCGCTCAAGAGAGAGCCGCCGAACAAGCAAAGACTCCCGTGGAAGAAGTGATCGTGACCGGCACTCGAATCGTCTCGCCGAACATGGTGAGCACGAGTCCGATTCAGGTCATCACGTCGCAGGAGATTCGGCAGCAGGGTAGATCCGACATGAGCGATGTCCTCAACCAGTTGCCGCAGAACTTCAGCAACCCGCAGGGCGCAAGTAGTTTCAGTAACCGCTCGAGCGGTCTGACCACCGCGGGTGGCATCTCGACAGCCGATCTGCGCGGACTCGGACCGCAACGCACGTTGGTGTTGGTGAATGGGCGCAGACTCGGTCCTGGCAGTCCGAACACTGCAGTCCCGGCTGCGGGGGCCGACCTCAGTCAGATTCCGACGGCGCTCGTTGAACGTGTCGATGTCGTGACTGGCGGCGCCTCTGCGGTGTATGGCTCCGATGCCATCTCAGGCGTGATCAACTTCGTCATGAAGCGGAACTTCGAAGGTCTGCAGGTCGACTACCAGCTCGGCGAGAACTGGCATAACAATCACAACGATACGGCTCAACGTTTGTTCGAAGAGTTCACGGGCGAAGATGCCGACTCAGGTTCTGTCACCGATGGCCGCAACGTCAATGTCAGCTTGATTGCGGGCACGAACTTCGCGGATGGCCGCGGCAACATCACTGCGTACTTCGGGTACCTGCAAGCGGATCCCATCTCGAGCGGCGCTCGTGACTTCGGCGCGTGCCAGGCGGACATGAAGCCCACGCTCGATGGTCTCGCTTGCACCGGCACAGGAAATTCCAATCGATGGCAGGTCGGTTCCAGTGGCCCGCAGTTCGCGGTGGTCGGAAATGACTTCCTCCCGTGGAATACTGTGCCCGGCGCCGTCCCTCCCGCGCAGTTCAACTCGCAGAGATATATCGCCATCTCACGCGATGACCAGCGGTACATCGCTGGTTTCATGGCTCACATGGAGCTCAATGAGTACGTGGAGCCGTACGTCGAGTTCGGCTTCATGAACGACCAGACGAATCAGGTGATCGCGCCATCGGGCCTGTTCGAGGGCGGCAACGTGCTCGATCCCACGGGTAACGGCGAGTACTTCATCAACTGCGGGAATCCATTCCTCAGCGCGCAGCAGCGCGGCATCATGGGTTGCACCGGTGACCCGAACCAGTTGGTTGGAATGACGATTGGCCGGCGCAATATCGAAGGCAAGGATCGCGAGACCTTCTTCGAGCATGACAACTATCGTGCTGTCGTTGGAGCCAAGGGCGAGTTCGCACGCGCCTTCAGTTATGACGCGTATGGGCAGTACTACTACACGAGCCTGTACACGAACAACACTGGCTACCTGAATCTGCAGAACGTCGCCAATGCGCTGATCGCCACGATAGATCCAACGACCGGACAGCCTGCCTGCGTCACCGGTGCAGGTACAGGGTGCGTGCCATGGAATATCTTCCAGCAAGGCGGTGTGACGCAGGACCAGCTGAACTACATGTATGCGTCCGGCTCGGCAAAGGGCGATATCACCGAGCAGATCCTCCACGGCGATATCACCGTTGATCTGGGCGAGTACAACATCCGTATTCCGACTGCGAACGAAGGCATCGCCTTCAACATCGGCTACGAGCGCCGCTCGCAGGATTTCGAGTACGAGCCTGATTTCGCTCAGTTGAGCGGCTTGTTGTCAGGCTTCGGCGGCGCATCGGTCGCCATTGACGAGCGCTATGTCGTCAACGAGCAGTTCATCGAGGCGCGCATTCCGATTCTCGAGGACAAACCCGGTGCGCAGTACCTGGCCTTCGATGCCGGCTATCGCCGCTCCGACTACACGACCATCGGTGTCGTGAACACGGAAAAGTTTGAGGTGCAGTACGCGCCGATCGAGGATGTGCGCTTGCGCGGCTCGTACCAGAAGGCCATTCGCGCACCGAGCCTGACCGAGCTCTTCACCCCGCAGCTCGTGGGCAAGATCACCTTTGGTGAAGATCCGTGTGCCCCTGCCGAACTCACCGGCGCCCTGGCGGCCACGTTGGAGGAGTGCGTGCGCACGGGTGTCACGCCAGATCAGTACAACAACCGCTCGGTTCCGCAAGGCACGGCCAGCCAGCTATCCCAGCTGCAGGGCGGCAACTCGGATCTCACCGAGGAAACAGCCAAGTCGTACACGTTCGGCGTGACGTTCACTCCGCGTAACCTGCCAGACTTCAGTGGCAGCCTCGACTACTACCAGATCAAGGTCGAGGACGAAGTGAGTACGCTGCCCGCAGCCATCATCATGTCTAACTGTCTGAGCACGGGAGATCCAACGTTCTGCGGCGAGATCGACCGCCTGCCCAACGGCAGCTTGAATGGGTCGACGATCACCGGTGGTTTCATCAGGCAGACCAATGTCAACATCGGTGAAGCGGAAGCCCGCGGTATCGATGTCCAGGCCGCTTATCGCCTGCCGATCGCCGATATGGGATCTTTAGTGTTCTCGCTGGCGGGAAGCTACTTGCTGGATCTCAAAACCACGCCGATCCCGGGCGGCGGCACATACGACTGTGCTGGACTCTTCGGCTTCACCTGCCAGACCGTCAATCCTGAGTGGCGTCACAACTTGCGCATTGCATGGAATACGCCTTGGAACGTCGACGTTTCACTGCTGTGGCGGTATCTCGATCGCGTGAAGCTGGACAACAACGACAGCAATGCGTTGCTATTCGGTTCCTCCTACGGCGACGCGACCACCTACGACACGCATATCGGGTCGTACAACTACTTCGACCTGTTTGCGAGCTGGAGAGTCCGGGATCAGCTCTCGGTTCGAGCCGGCATGAACAACATATTCGACAAGGATCCGCCTTTGATCGCCAACGATATCGTCGGCGGCGGCTCTCCCAACACGTACGAAACCTACGATACGTTGGGCCGCCAGTGGTTCGTTGGGTTCACCGCCAAATTCGGTCCTGCCGAAGCTCGATAGAAGACGATCACGGAAGGGGTGCATGACGCGCCCCTTCTGCTGCATTCAAGCGCGCACCAGAAACTCCCGCGCTCGATAATCCAGCACGAATCCACGCAACGTGCCGAGCACATCCATCCCGAGGATGAGGGATGGCTTCTCGTTCATGTCCCACACCCGGAAAATGTGGAAGTCGCCGTACGTCAGCCAGAGCCCGTTGATCTCCGTGTCGCCCAGTGAGATCGCAGGTGTCAACTCCACTCGACCTTTGGCCGTGTTCTCCGTTGCGCCTAATACCGTGGTCTCGAGATGGCCGGGCTCGGTGCGACGCTTCTTCTGTACGGCTTTCAGCAACGCCATGTTGCCCAGCGAGCGTTCGGCACCCGTGTCAATCACGGCGGCGGCGCGCACATCGCCCACCGTCACGTCGATGACGAGCAGTCCACCGCGCACGACACGGGCGGGTACGCGTATGAATCCGCGGCGCGATCCTCCCGGAGCGCTGGAGATGTGCACGCGATTGCGTTTGAAATCGACTTCGATGCGATGATGCTTCAGTCCGGCGACCCCGAGAATGCCGTCGGCATTGGCCATCATTCCTGACCAGATCACGGGCAGCTCGCCGCCTGGAACGATCAGTTCCGCCGCGCGCAATTCCTCGATTCGCACCGTGGGCACTTGCGCCGAGCCCGTAACCCCATTCAGCCACACGCCTGGCGTGATCGACGGTGTGAGCCCGAGCTTCTCGGTCAGTCGCGGGCTCAACGTCGAGTGGCTCGCACCCGTGTCGACGATGAACAGGAAAGGACCTTTGCCGTCGACCCACACCGGCACGGCGACGCGGCCTACGTGGTCGCGCCGTGTCGGGCTCGCATATTCAGTGGTGGCGCACTCCGTCTCGATGCCTTCGCAATCCTGCGCTGCGGACGGTGGGATGCTGCCGAACAAGGCGAGAGTCGTCGCGAGCGAACGCATCCACTTGCGTCGTCGAGCGAATCGGCCGCGGGTAGGAAGCGAAGTGTCCATCCCGGAATCCGATGCAGGAGTTCTCTACGGGTTGGCTGCCGCCTGCAGCAACCGCCGATCCACCAGCGCTCCGCTGCGAATTCCCAAACGTCCTGCCGTGCCGGCGTTCAGTTCGAGAACCGCAACCACGTCGTCCTTGGAGATTATGCTCTTCAGCGAATGCGGCGTGGTATTGGCGACGACCTGCGCGACCCGTCCGTTCGCCTTGATGAACGCCATGTCGAGCGGGATGAACGTGTTCTTCATCCACATCGATATCGTGCGCGGTTCCGAGTAGACGAACAGCATGCCCGCGTCTGGCGGCAGCGCTCGAACGAACATCAGACCCTGGGCGCGATGCGCATCCGTGGTGGCGATCCAGACCTGGAAGCGATGCTGGCGCGCATCGGGCGTACCGATGGTGAGCTCGGCCCGTGGGAAGTCCGCCAGCAGCTGGTCGATCGTGGGCTCATCGGCACGTGCCGAGACGACGCAGACGAGCAGCCACAGTACGGTCAGCGTCTGACGAGCGAACTTGAGCATCGGGTTACCTGTGGGTGGGTTGGGGGTGGGTGAGCGCGGACGTGGGAGCGGGTGCCGGTTTCTCTGACTCCTCATCCTCGCCAAAGTGCAACTCACTCGCGAAGTCGAAGCGCGAAAGCAATACGGCACCCTCACCGTTCACGGCTCGCGCCGGTTCGCTGCAGAAGCCGCGCACCACGACCCGATAACGACGCTGCTTGCGTGGCGCTCCTTGCAGCGGCACCTGTTCGAGGCTGTCGATCGTGCACTTGTCGTCGCCCTGGGTGCTGAAGAATTCGGCGGCGCCCTCGCGCACGACGGTCAAGTTCGCTGGCAGGGCACGTGCGGAACGTCCCTCTCGAACCCCCGGGATGCCAAACACGATCAGCAAGCTTTGATGGGCCGCGATCTTGTTCTTGAAGCTCAGACGCACGCCGCCGTTCGGGCGGATCTCCCCAGTGCATGTCGTCCCCTTGTCGCCCCAATCGATTTCCGCCGCCACCGCGCCTGCAATCTTGGCTTTCAGATAACCATCGCCTGACGGTGTGCAGCTGACGGGCGTCGGCGCTGCGGCCGGTGCTGCGGGCTGTTTCGCCGCAAAAGCCAGCGTGGTGGCGAGGGCGAGCGCGGCACCGCCTGCTCGGAGCACAAATTCTCTGACCTGCATATTCACTCTTCGACGGTGCGAACCTGGCGTGCAACAGTGTTTAATATCCGCCAGCGGCTGGACATGATGTGTCCGGGCATGCATGGCGGACCCAAGAATCACGAGAGCACTCGATGTCAGCACGCCCTCCTTCCGATCGCAAACGCGGCCCAGTGACAGCCCGGCGCTACGTCAGCCGGCTGACCCAGAACACCCTGGCGGTCATTATGGCTGGCGGACGCGGCGAGCGCCTGAAGCACCTGACCGACCATCGCTGCAAGCCCGCCACGCACTTCGGCGGCAAGTTCCGCATCATCGATTTCGTGCTCTCGAACTGCATGAATTCGGGCATCCGCCGCATCTCCATCCTGACGCAGTACAAGGCGCATTCGCTCATACAGCACGTGCGGCGCGGTTGGGGCTACCTGCGTGGCGAGTTGGGCGAGTTCGTCGAGGTCATTCCTGCACAGCAACAGCTGGGCGACTTCTGGTATCGCGGCACGGCCGACTCGCTGTATCAGAACATGGGCATCATCAAGCTCCACAGGCCGCGCCATGTGCTCGTGCTTGCGGGGGACCACATCTACAAAATGGACTACGGTCCGATGCTTGCCTACCACATGGAGAAGAAGGCCGACATCACGGTCGGCGTCGTGGAAATTGCGCGTGAGCAGGCGACGGGGTTCGGTGTCATGACCGTCGATGAGAACAACCGCATCTACAACTTCGCCGAGAAGCCCAGGAACCCCGACGGTATCCCCGGTCGCGAGCACCTCGCCCTGGCGTCGATGGGTATCTACGTGTTCAACGCCAAGCTTCTCTATCGACTGCTCGAGGAGAACGCGCGCAATCCCGAGACGAAGCACGACTTCGGACGCAACATCATTCCGGACGCGCTGGAGTCACGACTGGTGTATGCGTATCCCTTCCAGGATGTGCGCACGAAGGCGCAGCAATACTGGCGCGACGTCGGTACGGTCGATGCGTACTACGAAGCCAACATGGAGCTGGTTCACGTCAATCCCGAGCTCAATATCTACGACGAGCAGTGGCCGATCTGGACCTATCAGCGGCAGCATCCTCCCGCGAAGTTCGTGCTCGACGATGACGAGCGCGTGGGTATGGCGGTCAATTCCATGGTGTCGGGCGGCTGCATCATCTCCGGCGCGCAGGTGCGCGAGTCGCTGTTGTTCACCAACGTGCACGTCGAAGAGCGCAGCGTGATCGAGCGCGCACTCGTATTGACGGACGTGCGCGTCGGCCGCGGCTGCACTGTGCGCAATGCCATCATCGACACCGGTTGCGTGATCCCGGACGGCACGCAGATCGGTTGCAATCGCGAAGACGATGCGCGCCGCTTCTATGTCACCGAGAAGGGCATCGTGCTCGTGACGCGCGACATGTTGCCAACCATATGAACGAGGTGCCCGTGCCCATGAAGCTGCGTTTGTGTTCGCTGTTCGCCATCGTCCTGCTGAGCGCCTGCTCGGCGCTGGGCCCGAAGCTGGAAACGCCACGCTTGAGCCTGGTCAGCGCGAGTCTCGTCTCCGCCGATGTCTTCAGTCAGCAGTTCAACATCCGTGTGCACGTTGCCAATCCGAACGACCGTGACCTGCCCATCAAAGGCATCGATTACCAGCTCTTCCTCGAAGGCGACAGCTTTGCCGAAGGCGTGAGCAACGCACCCTTCGTCGTACCGGCACGCGGTGAAAAGGAATTCGATCTGTCGTTGCGCACCAACTTCGTGAGCAGCATCGGCCGGTTGCTGTCGCGGCTGGAAAGCAGCAATCGCAAACAAGTGCGCTATGCAATCGACGGTAAGGTGTTCGTCGACATTCCGATGGTGCGCGCGATTCCGTTTGCGGAGAGCGGCACGGTGGACCTGACGCTGCAGAAGTGATCCTGTCCCCTCCCTTGCGAAGCGGGGGAGGGTTGGGGTGGGGGCAAGAATTTACGGTAGAGGCTCACTCAAGCGCCCCCATCCTGTCCTGGCGCGCCACTTCCTCCGGTCGTTCTGATGTGCAGGGATGCACGAATGGCGCGGGCGCATGGATGCGCAGGAGCGGCCCCCGCTTCGCAGGGGAAGGGACGCTAGTACCGGCTGCGTCGCAAGCTCACAGCTCCCGATACATCTTCTCGTACGCCGCCGCCGCTTTCGGCCACGAAAAATCCTGCGCCATCCCATTGCGCACGAGCTCCCCCCAGCTGTTCTTGTCCTTGAACAAATCCAGCCCTGTGTGAATAGCCCAGCTCACGCCTCGAGCATCGTAGTGATCGAAGACGATGCCGGTGCCAGTGCGAGTGCCTGGATTCCATAGCTGCACGGTGTCGGCGAGTCCGCCGGTCTTGCGCACGATCGGCACCGTGCCGTACTTCAGGCTGTACATCTGGTTCAAACCGCACGGCTCGTACATCGAGGGCATCAGGAACATGTCGCTGCCCGCTTCGATGAGATGCGCGAGCTCTTCGTTGTAGCCGTGGTGGTAGATGACGCGATCCGCGAAGCGCTGATGCAACTCGCGGAAAAATTGCTCGTAGCGGGGCTCGCCGCTGCCCAGAACGATCATCGCGAGCTTGCGTGTCGTAAGGATCTGCGGCAGCGAATCGAACAACAGATCGAACCCTTTCTGAATCGTGAGCCGCGACACGACGCCGATCAGCGGTGTCGCTTGCTCGAGATCGACGTTGAGGAACTGCAGCAGATCGCGCTTGGTCGCGGCCTTGCCTGCAAGATCGGTGGCGCTGTAGCGATGCTGCAGATAGCGGTCGGTTGCAGGATTCCACTGTTCGTAGTCGACGCCATTGAGAATGCCGACCACGCCATCGGGCCGGGCGCGCAGCGTGGCATCCAGACCATGCCCCCCTTCCGGCGTCGTGATCTCCCACGCGTAGGTGGGCGATACGGTGCTGACGCGATCTGCCAGACGCAACCCTTCGCGCAGCCAATTGACCTCGCCTCGCGCAGTGTCTTCCGGACTCAGGAGCCCGGCGATGGAGGTGCCGAGGTCCTGTGTCGTGGCGAGCGGGAAGGCGCCTTGATAGCCGATGTTGTGAATGGTGAGCACCGTACGCGTCCGGGCAAACAACGCATCCCACGCGTACGCGGTCTTGAGCAGCAGCGGCACGAGGCCGGTGTGCCAGTCATGGCAATGCAGGATGTCGGGCGCAAACTGCAGGCGCTGGCATCCATCCAGAGCCGCGCGCTGAAGAACGAGGAATCGCAGATGCTCATCGGGGTCGATGGTGTAAACGGTCGGGCGATCGAACACTTCGGGGCATTCCACGAAGTAGATGGGCACCGCACTCCCGGGCAACCGACCCTCGAGGAGCGAAAATTCAAACGCGGTCGTGCCGAGCCTTACGGGCACGTTCTGAGCGGTAGAGACGGGCGTCAGCGCGATACCGCCAAGCACCGCGGTGGCGTGCAGTGGCATGAATACCCGCACGTCGATGCCGCGCGCATGCAGGTGAGGCGGCAGGGCTCCCGCGACATCCGCGAGACCTCCCGTTTTGGCGAACGGTGCAACTTCGGAAGCAATGAACGCGACGCGCAGGGTTGGCATGGGGCGCGCAGTGTACCAGCGCTGCTGCGTCGCACCGAGCCGCTGGGCGCGGCGGATCGGGCACGCGGTTCGTCGTTAGTCCTGCGCGTTGCTGCTGGTTGCGCTGCCGTTCCGGCGTTCACGCGCAGTGGCGGTGGCCTCTTCCTGCATGAAGGTCTCGACGCTCTCTTCGAGATAGGTGCGCAAGAAACTGTGCAGCGAGTTGCCAATAGAAGCCAATCAACGCTTCGAGCAACGGCGTGGACAGGATCGGTCGGCCGAGTTGCTCCTGATCGGCAATGCGTCCGCAATACGAGGGGCAGCGGGATGTGCGGCCCCAGCGAATCAAGATCCGTCACGCAGAACACAGTAGACTTGATCTACATTTTCATCAGTCAGCCGGCGAGCTCAGCCCGTCCGGCGCGCCCGTATGAGTGCTAGCGGCACCGATTCGACAACAGCGTTCTCCGAGTGGCTCGAGCACGAGCGCGAGTTTTTGCAGCGCCTGGCACAGGAGCAGGATCCCGCGCGGCTGCGCGCGGAGCTCGAAAAGTGGTGGCAGCGTGCCGGTGCGCAGGCCTCGCCGCAGGCGCAGGACGTCGCCGCCAGGTTGTTCGAGCTCGGCCATGGGTATTTGCAAGGCTTGCAGCAGTTCGCACAAACGGCCAGTGGTGCGGGCGCGGGCCCGGCACAGGGCGCGCCGTTTGATTTTGGCCTCGATCTTCTGGCTGCGTGGCGCAGTGCGCGCTGGGGTGGAGATGCGGCCGGCTTCACGACCGCGAGCGCGTTACTCGCGCCGTGGCTCGAGGCGATGGCAAAGATGTCTCCCGTCGGTGCGGCACGTCCTTACGTGAACGATGCTCGCGAGCTGGCGCAACTGCAGGCCGAGTGTTTGCAACTGGAAGAAGCGCTCACGCTGCTGCTTCAACGCGTGCAGCACCAGGCCCTCACGGAATTGCAGGCGCGCGTTGCGGAACGCTCGCGGTCGGACGAACCCGTCCGCAATTTCCGCCAGCTCTACGAGCTGTGGATCGAATGTGGGGAGCGCGCATACGCCGCCGTGGCGCACGGCGACGAGTTCATCAAGCTGCAAACCGATTTCATGAATCGCACGATGCGCATGCGCGTCGTGCAGCGACGTCTGGCTGAGCGCGTGGCGCGCACCTTGGATCTGCCCACTCGCACCGAGGTCAACGCACTGCATCTGCAAGTGCGCGACCTCAAGCGCCGGCTCAATCGCGAGTCCGCCGCGGGTGCGCGGCGCGCCGGGACGAAGACAGCAAAGGCCAGGCCCCGATGAGCGAATTCCGTATCGATCCGGACGAGGCGCGCCACCAGGCGGACGCGTTTGCTCAGCGCTGGACGCAGGGGATGGCGGCGCTCGCGAATGCGGGTGAAGTCCGTATCGGCACCGCCCCGAAGGAAGAGATCTATCGCGAAGACAAGGTCGTCTTGTATCGCTACCAACCCGCGCCGGGTGTTGCTCGCAGCAAAGTCGTGCGCACGCCCATCGTGATCTGTTACGCGCTGGTCAACCGGCCGTACATGATGGACCTGCAGGAAGATCGCTCGCTCATCCGCAGGCTGCTGGCGGAGGGTGTCGATGTCTATCTGATCGATTGGGGCTATCCCGATGGTGCCGATCGATTCCTGGCGCTGGAGGACTACGTTTGCGGTTATCTGCATCATTGCGTCGAGGCCGCAGCTCAACACGCGGGCAGCGAGCAAGTAAACCTGCTCGGCGTGTGCCAGGGCGGCACGATGAGCCTGTGTTACGCGGCGCTCCATCCGGAACGATTGCGCAATCTGGTCACCATGGTGACGCCGGTGGACTTCCATACGGCCGACAACATGTTGATGAAGTGGGGACGCGACCTCGATCTGGATACCTTGCTCGACGCTTCCGGCAACGTTCCCGGCGAGCTGCTCAATCTGGCATTCGTCGCACTGATGCCGTTTCGACTCACGAGCCAGAAGTACGTAGGCCTGCTCGATCAGATCGACAACCCGGCCGCGCTGGCGAATTTCCTGCGCATGGAGCACTGGATCTTCGACAGCCCGGATCAGCCCGCCGAGATGTTCCGCGATTTCATCACGCAGTTCGTCAAGAACAATGGGCTGGTCCGCGGCACGGCCAGGATCGGCGGCCGTAGCGTGGATTTGAAATCCGTGCGGTTGCCGTTGCTGAACATCTATGCAACGGAAGATCATCTCGTACCGCCGTCGGCGTCGTTGCCGCTCGCCCAGCTCGTTGGCAGCACCGACTACACGCTGGCCCCATTCAACGGCGGTCACATTGGTATCTATGTCAGCGGGACGGCTCAACGCACCATCCCGGCGACGATCGCGGATTGGCTGCGCGCCCGCGATGCTTGATTGCCGTTTCCACTCTTAAGTCACGAGAGCTCGCCATGATCTACGACAGCATTCTGAAAACGATCGGCCGCACACCCATCGTCCGCATCAATCGCCTCGCACCGAGCGGCATCACGATGTACGTGAAGTGCGAGTTCTTCAATCCGCTGTCTTCGGTGAAGGATCGCCTCGCCATTGCAATCATCGAAGATGCGGAGCGGCGCGGCACGCTGAAGGCGGGGCAAACCGTCGTGGAAGCAACGTCGGGCAATACGGGCATTGCGCTCGCCATGGTGTGCGCAGCGAAGGGCTATCCCTTCGTGGCCGTCATGGCCGAAACCTTCTCCGTGGAGCGGCGCAAAGTCATGCGCATGCTGGGCGCGAAGGTCGTGCTGACGCCGGCGGCAGAACGCGGCAGCGGCATGGTGCGCAAGGCGGCCGAGCTGGCGCAGAAGAATGGTTGGTTTCTCGCGCGGCAGTTCGAGAACCAGGCGAATCCCGAATATCACCGCAACACGACCGGTCCGGAGATCCTCAGCGATTTCGCCGGTCAGCGGCTGGACTTCTGGGTGACCGGCTGGGGCACCGGCGGCACGCTGACGGGTGCTGGCGAGATCATCAAGAAGGCGCGTCCCGACGTGCGTGTGATTGCCACCGAGCCCGCAGGCGCATCGCTCCTCGCGGGAGGCGAATTCAAGCCGCACAAGATCCAGGGCTGGACGCCCGACTTCGTGCCGGCCGTGCTCAACAAGGCCGTGGCCGACGAGATCGTGCCGGTCACGGATGAGGAAGCCATCGGCACGGCGAAGCGTTTGGCGTCCGCCGAAGGCATCTTCTGCGGCATCTCCTCCGGCGGCACGTTTGCGGCCGCGTTGAAAGTCGCACAGCGTGCGCCTCGAGGCAGCGTCATTCTTGCGATGCTGCCGGACACGGGGGAGCGCTATCTCACGACGGCGTTGTTCGAAGGCATCCAGGACGGCTCCGACGCCGAGATCTGATGCGTTCCGACGCTGCGATGGCGGTGCGCCGGGAACGAAATTGCAACGTCGATCTCTGACCATCCGCCATCGGTTGTTCGTTCGTACATGTCGAAACATTCCATCACGCGCAAGGGCGGGAGCCGCATTCTCACCGGCCTGCGGGTTTGCCTGGCGAGCGCCAGTGTCCTCGCCTTGCTGACGGCCTGCGCCGATAACGATGCGCCGGCGCAAGCCAGTGCGTTTCTGAAGGGCGGCAAATCGGCTGCTGCCAACGGCAGCGCTGGCACAGCGACCGCCATCGTCGTGAGCGAGGTAGCGCACAAGGACTTCGACAGGGTGGTCGAGGCGATTGGTACCGCCCGTGCGAACGAAGCACTGGATGTCACGGCAAAGGTGTCCAACCGTGTCTCGGCGATTCGCTTCCGCGAGGGCCAGGAGGTACGAGCCGGTGCGGTGCTCGTCGAATTCGACAGCGAAGAAGCTCGCGCGAATCTCGCCGAAGCCGAAGCCGCGCTCAGCGACAGTCGCAGCCAGTTCAAGCGCAGTCGCGAGTTGTACGAAACGCGCGCGCTGTCCGAAGCGCAGCTCGATCAGTTGCAGGCGACGTTGCAGGCCAACGAAGCGCGCGTCGCGGCGTCTCGCTCCCTGCTCAACGATCTCACCATCCGTGCACCCTTCGCGGGGCGCGTCGGCCTGCGCAACATCAGCGTGGGCAGCTTCGTGAGTCCCGGAACCGTCATCACCACGCTCGATGACACGCGCACGATCAAGCTCGACTTCTCCGTTCCCGAGCTCTTCCTGCCCGTGCTGAAGGAAGGCCAGCAGATCGACGCCCGCAGCGCCGCCTATCCCGAGGCCACTTTCAAAGGCATCGTCGCGAGCATCGACAGTCGTGTGGATCCCGCCAGCCGTTCGATCATCGTGCGCGCCCGCATCGACAATGCGGACCGGCGGCTGAAGCCGGGGATGTTCATGACCGTGCGTCTCATGCGCGCCGAGCCGCCTGCGCTGGTCGTGCCCGAAGAGGCGCTGGTGCCGCAAGGCGAGCGTCAATTCGTGTTCGTCGTGCGCAACGGCAAGGCGGCACGCATCGAAGTGCAGATTGGCCGGCGCCGGCCGGGCGAGGTGGAGATTCTGAAAGGCCTGACGGCGGGCGAGCAGGTCGTCACCGAAGGCACGCAGAAGATGCGCGATGGCGTGTCGGTGAAGATCGTCGAACGCGGTGAGCTGCCCGCATGATGGTGTCCGAGCTGTCGGTGCGTCGCCCCGTGTTCGCCACGGTGGTGAGCCTGCTGCTCGTGATCCTCGGTTTCATGGCGGCGATGCGGCTGGCCGTGCGCGAGTATCCGGACATCAGTGCTCCCGTGGTCAGCATCGATACGCGCTACCGTGGCGCCACTGCAGCGGTGGTCGAATCCAAGATCACGCAGATCATCGAGAACCAGGTCGCCGGTCTCGAAGGCATCGACAAGCTCACATCCAGCAGTGCCGAAGAGCGCTCACGGATCACGATCGAATTCACGGCGGATCGCGACATCGAATCCGCTGCCAACGACGTGCGCGATCGAGTCGCGCGCGTACAGGGCGACCTGCCGGATGAAGCGGAGCCGCCGGAGATCACCAAAGTCGACGTTTCTTCCGATCCCATCATCTTCATCAATGTCGCCAGCGATAAACGCAACATCCTCGAGCTGAACGACTACGCCGACCGTTACCTGCTCGACCGCTTCTCGGTGGTGGAAGGCGTGGCGTTGGCGCGCATCACCGGCGAACGCCGCTACGCCATGCGCGTATGGCTGGATCGCAAGTCGCTGGCGGGGCGCGGCCTCACTGTCCAGGATGTCGAAGATGCTCTGCGGCGCGAGAACGTGCAGTTGCCGGCCGGGCGCATCGAATCCACGCAACGCGAGTTCTCGTTGCGCACGGACACGGGGTTCTACACGGAAGGGGACTTCCGCGGGCTGGTGATCGGACGCGGCAAGGACGGCTATCTCGTGCGCCTCGGCGAGGTTGCCGAGATCAAACGCGATGCCGAGGATCCGCGTTCGCTGTCGCGCACCGACGGTGTGACCGGAATCGGCATCGCGATCGTTCCGACGTCGACGGCGAACGTGCTGGATGTCTCGCGCGGCATTCGTGCGGAGCTCGAACGCATTCAGTCCGGATTGCCGCCCGATATACGGGCGGAGCTCAACCTCGATTTTTCGATCTTCGTCGTCGCATCGATCGATGAGGTCGTGCACGCGCTCGTAGTCGCGCTGCTGCTCGTGCTCGTGGTGATCTATGGCTTCCTGGGCACGTTCCGAGCGACGCTGATCCCGGCACTCACGATTCCCGTCTCGATCATCGCCGCCTGCATCGTCATGGCGATTGCGGGTTACTCGATCAACGTGCTGACGTTGCTGGGTGCGGTGCTGGCGATCGGTCTGGTGGTCGACGATGCCATCGTCGTGCTGGAGAACATCGTCCGCCGCATCGAGATGGGCGAGCCGGCCTTGCTGGCATCGATCGACGGCAGCCGCGAAATCGGCTTCGCCGTGCTGGCCACGACGCTGGTGTTGATTGCCGTATTCCTGCCGATCTCCTACCTGCCCGGCAATCTCGGTCGCTTGTTCGGTGAATTCGGCATCACGATCGCCGCCGCGGTGGCGTTCTCGGCACTGTTATCGCTCACGCTCGTGCCGATGATGACGTCGAAGTTCTTTGCGCGCGGCATCGTGCGCGGGCGTGTCACGGTCCACATCGAGCGCTTCTTCCACTGGCTCTCTTCGCGGTACGAACAGTGGCTACGCGTTGCGATCCGTCGACCCTGGATGATCGTGGGGCTGGCTGTCGTTTCTTTGGTGCTGGCGGTCGTGCTGTATCGCGGATTACCGACGGAGTACGCACCGACTGAAGATCGCGCGCTGGTGCAGATCATCGTGACGGCGCCCGAAGGCTCGAGCCTGGGATACCTGGATCGGTACTTGCGGCAGGTCGAGGCGATCGCGACCGAGGAAATAAAGAGCGGCAACGCGCTGCGCACGCTGGCCCGCAGTGGCAATTACGGCGGTGGTGGCGATGTCAATGTCGGCCGCGTGATCGTGCCGCTCTCCACATGGGATGAGCGCAGCGACTCGGCGCAAGAGATCATCGACCGGTTGCGCAAACGGCTCGCGGACTTGCCGGGCATTCGCGTCGTCGTCACACAACCCGGCAGTCTCGGCGTCCGCGGTGTCGGTACGCCTGTGCGGCTCGTGCTTGGCGGTCCCAGTTACGACGACCTGGTGAAATGGCGGGACATCGTGCTCGCAAAGGCAGCGGAGAACCCAGGCCTCGTCAATCTCGACTCCGATTACTACGAGCGCAAGCCGCAGATGCAAGTGTCGATCGAGCGCAGCCGTGCGGCCGATCTGGGAGTCTCGCTGGAGACCGTGGGGCGCACGCTCGAGACCATGATGGGCTCGCGCATCGTGACGACGTATCTGGAGCGCGGCGAGGAATACAACGTCGTGCTGCAGGCACGCGAGTCGGATCGGGCGACGCCCAGCGACCTCGAGAACATCTACGTGCGCTCGACGACGACGGGTGCATTGATTCCGATGTCCAATCTCGTGCGCATCACCGAAGTCGCAGGTCCCACGGAGTTCCGGCGCTTCAATCGTCTGCGCGCGATCACGATCTCGGCGGGCCTCGCTCCGGGGTACTCGTTGGGACAAGCGCTCGACTATCTGGAGAATGTCGTTCGCACCGAGCTGCCGGCGGACGCGCAGATCGACTACGACGGCGAGTCACGCGAGTTCCGGCGTTCGGGTGGAGCGCTGTACATCACGTTTGCACTGGCATTGGTGATCGTCTTCCTCGTGCTCGCGGCGCAGTTCGAAAGCTTCCGGCATCCTGTCGTCATCATGATGACCGTCCCGCTCGCGGTGACCGGTGCGCTGATCGGCTTATGGCTGCAAGGCGGCAGCATCAACGTGTTCAGTCAGATCGGCGCGATCATGTTGATCGGGCTCGCGGCGAAGAACGGCATTCTGATCGTGGAGTTCGCCAATCAGCTGCGCGATCGCGGCGTCGAGTTCATCGAGTCGGTGATCCAGGCCTCGGCCATCCGTTTGCGCCCGGTGCTGATGACGAGTCTCTGTACGGTGTTCGGCGCCATCCCGTTGCTGCTCGCCACGGGGGCCGGCGCCGAGAGCCGCAAGTCCATCGGTGCGGTCGTGGTGTTCGGCGTGACGTTCTCGATGTTCCTGACGCTGTTCGTGGTGCCGGCCGTGTATGCGCTCGTGGCTCGCAAGTCGCACTCGCCGGAGCACGTGAGTCGTCTGGTCAAGAAGCTGCGGGAGGGTCGGGCGGACGTCTGATGCGTCCACCGTGCCTACCCCCTCCCCTGCGAAGCGGGGGAGGGTTGGGGTGGGGGCGAATTTCGCACTGAGGCTTGATTGAGAGCCCCCATCCTGTCCTTCTGATGTGCAGGGACGCACGAATGGCGCGGGCGCATGGATGCGCAGGAGCGGCCCCCGCTTCGCAAGGGAAGGGACGCGCGCGAAGGCTCTCC
>DATELY010000019.1:0-6292 GCA_035276085.1 Steroidobacteraceae bacterium
CTCTGTGTTGCCACTGGGATTCGCGCACGGCTTTGCAAGCTATCTGGCGAACTACCCGTACGCCTGCACCGAGCAGATCGTGAGCCAGGCGGTGCCAGCGCTCGTACTCGCGGCGCGTCCGGAGTTCGGTTATGTGCGTAAGGAGAAGGGTGCGAGTCTGCCGGCGCTGCTCGCCGAGCTGCGCTCGCGTCAGAACGATGCGGGGGCGTACAAGCTGTGGGCCGGCGGCGATGAAGTCGTGGAATTCGTTTCGATCTACGCGCAGCACTTGTTGCTCGAGGCGCAAGAGCGTGGCGCATCCGTGCCTCAGGATCTGCTCGATCGCGGTAATCAGTATCTGCGTGCGCTGGCTGCCCGCGACGGCAACAACCTGACCGACGAACGTAATGCGGCGTACGCCATCTACCTGCTCACACGTCAGGGCCAGCGCATGGCGGCCGAGCTGGCGGCGATCCAGAAGCGCCTGGATGAACGCTACCGCGACACGTGGCGTCAGGATCTCACGGCGGCTTGGTTGGCGGCGGCGCTGGATCTGATGCAGCAGCGCGACGGTGAGCGCTTGATCAAGGGTGTGCGCACCGGAGCAGGCGCCGAGACCTACAACGATGCGATGACGCAGGATGCATGGCTCTTGTATCTCACCGCGCGTCATTTCCCAGAGCGGCTGCCGGGCTTGCCTGCGACGCAGATGTCTACGTTGGCCGAGCGGGTGAATCGGGGTGAGTATCACTCGTTGGCGGCGGGCACGACGTTGCTGGCGCTGGATGCGTATGCCACCGCGGCTGGGGACAAGAATGCGGAGTTGAGCATCGCCGAAGTGCTGCGCGATCGTACGGCGCGCGACTTGAAGCTGCCTGAGGGGTTGTTCCCCAAGACGTCGTTCACCGCGGATGCAGTCGCGCTGCGCTTCGGCAACGCGTCAGACCTGCCGGCGTACTACCTGGTCGAGCAATCCGGTTTCGATCGCAAACCGCCGGCGCAGGCGCTCAAGGAAGGGCTGGAAGTGATTCGCGAGTACACGGATGCCCAGGGCAAGGTGCTCACGCAGATCAAGATGGGCCAGGAAGTGAACGTGCACTTGAAGTTCCGCTCGTTGAAGAGCCAGCCGATCGACAGCGTGGCGTTGGTCGACTTGCTGCCGGGTGGCTTCGATCTCGTCGTGCCGCAGGCGCCGGCGGAGAGTCGGTTTGCAGAGGCTGCGGCGGTCGGCGAAGAGGGTGGAGAGAGTGCGTACACCGGCTGGACCTGCGCGGTCTGCGCGAGTGGCTCACAAGCTCGGTTGCAGTACGCGGATATGCGGGAGGATCGTGTCGTCTTCTATGCGACGGCAACGAGCGAGGTGCAGCAGGTGGTGTATCGCATCAAGGCAACGAATGTGGGGACGTACACGGTGCCGCCGGCCTATGGCGAGGCGATGTACGAGCCGAGTGTGAAGGCGCGTTCGATGGCGGGGAAGTTGAAGGTGGTGCGGCCGTGAGCGCAGGGGTGTCGTCAAGTGTGCGTGCCCCCACCCTAACCCTCCCCCGCTCCGCAGGGGAGGGAACAAGAGATCGCGTGCATGTAACGTCCGTGCCTTCCGGTCCCCTCCCTTGCGGAGCGGGGGAGGGTTAGGGTGGGGGCAAGGCCACGCTCGCCAGCGCTGCGACGCTGCTTCGTCGGGCTCATCATCTCGAGTGCCCTGTTGCTCGCGATTCGCTCCTACCCACATCAACCGCTATCAAGCCGCATCCCGTCCTCCACCGCCATCTTCGCCGCCGATGGCCAGCTCCTGCGCCTCACCATGGCAAGCGATGAGCAGTACCGTCTCTGGACGCCCCTCGATCAAATCGCCCCCGATCTCATCGAAGCGCTGCTGCTGCACGAGGATCGCAGCTTCTATCACCATCCCGGTGTGAATCCCGTTGCGCTGCTGCGCGCGGCGAAGGCGACGTACAGCGGCGGTGCTCGACAGGGCGGCTCGACGATCACCATGCAGCTCGCGCGCCTGTTGTACGACCTCGACACTCGCACGATTCCGGGCAAGATCGAGCAGAGCGCTTATGCATTGTCGCTGGAGGCGCGTTATTCCAAGCGCGAGCTGCTCGAAGCGCATCTGAATCTCATGCCCTATGGCGGCAACGTGCAGGGCGTCGGTGCCGCGAGTCTCATCTACTTCGGGAAGCCGGCGCGCGCACTGGGGTTATCCGAAGCGCTCTCGCTCGTGCTGATTCCGCAATCGCCACTGCGACGCGATCCATCGCGGGTCGAGCCCGAGGAACTCGAGCAGGCGCGACTGCGGTTGTTCGCGCGCTGGCAGGAAGCGCATCCGCACGCCGGTAGCGCAGCGAGCTATGTCGATGTCCCGCTGCGGTATCGGAATCTCAAATCGATGCCATTTCTCGCGCCTCATGCGACGCAGTCACTGCTCGCGCAGGCGCATCCCGCAGAGAGCATTCACGGCACGCTGCAGTTGCCGTTGCAGGCATTGGCTGAAAGTGTCGTACGGAACTATGTGCGTGAGCACGCCGACACGGGTATTCACAACGCGTCCGTGTTGCTGCTCGACTATCGCGACATGTCGGTGCGAGCCGTCGTCGGCTCCGCCAACTTCTTCGACGCGACGATTGCAGGACAAGTGAACGGCACGCTCGCGAAGCGCTCTCCCGGTTCTGCATTGAAGCCCTTCATCTATGCCCTCGCGATCGATCAAGGACTGATTCACGGTGCGACCGTGTTGAAGGATGCGCCGACGGCGTTCGGTGCATTCAGTCCCGAGAACTTCGATGGCACGTTCATCGGGCCCATCAGTGCCACGGATGCACTCACGCGTTCTCGCAACGTGCCGGCGGTTGCCTTGTCCGCGCGCTTGTCGGAGCCTACTTTTTACGGCTTTCTCAAGGGCGCGGGGATCGCTCGGCTGGCGAGCGAGGAGCACTACGGACTGGCGCTGGCGCTCGGTGGCGGTGAAGTGACGATGGAAGAAGTGGCTACGCTCTACGCGATGCTGGCGAATCGCGGCGTGCTGCATGCGCCGCGTTACCGCACGGATCAGCGCCTCGACGGCGGCACTCGACTGCTGTCTGAGGAAGCGAGCTTCATGACGCTCGACATGTTGCGCACGGCGCCGCGGCCGGACGAGCCCACGACGAGCCATCGACATCTGCCGGTTGCGTGGAAGACGGGCACCTCGTGGGGATTTCGCGATGCGTGGACGGCCGGTGTATTCGGCCCCTACGTGCTCGTCGTGTGGACCGGCAACTTCGATGGCCGCGGCAATCCGGTGTTCGTCGGCGTGCAGGCCGCGGCACCGCTCTTCTTTCGCTTGTATGACGCGATCCTCGCGCGCGCGCCCAACCTGTACGAGCCGGCCTTTCGCCAGCCGCCGCGCCTCGCCCGTGTCGAGGTGTGCCGAGAATCGGGCGATCTGCCCAATGCCGATTGCCCTCACGTCGTGAGTACGTGGTACATCCCGGGCACATCGCCGATCAAAGTCAGTCAGGTGCATCGGCGTCTATGGATCGATACGCGTACGGGCGAGCAGGCGTGTCCGCCGTTCGATACGAGGACTGTGCGGGCCGAAGTGTTCGAGTTCTGGCCCAGCGATCTGTTGCAGCTGTTCGAGAAGGCCGGCATGCCGCGCCGCCGCCCGCCGGATGCGAAAGCCTGCCAACGCGACAATGCCAGCGGCATTGCGCCGCAAATCACTTCGCCCGTGCTGGGCGCAACGTACACAGTGCGTGCGAACACAGACGATCAGTCGCGCGTGCCACTGTCCGCGACGGCGGACAGCGAAGTCCGTCGCCTGCATTGGTTCGCGGACAATGCCTATCTCGGCACGAGCGCGCCGGGTATCGCATTGCCCTGGCAACCGGCACATTCGGGCCGCTACACGCTCCGCGCGGTCGATGACCGCGGCCGCGCGGACAGCCGCGTATTGAGCGTGGACCTGGTGAGGTGAATCGAACGGAGCGCCAGGAAACACGAGCGGTGTTTCCCATCGTGCCTCCCCGCGTCCGAACATCGCTCCGGGCTTGTCATATAGGCGACTACTTCGGTCGCCATACTCGCTGACGTTTTCCACTGCGTGCTGCGTACCGACTGAAAGTGTCAGCCGGTCGTCAGCTGCACGCGGGCATAACGGCATCGAATCACAGTACCCATAGTTGCGTCATGAATTTGGCTTTCGTCGATCCCGGTCCGAGCAAGCTGGCTTTCTATCTATCGCTGCGCTCGTACCTCGCGCCGCACGTGCGGTGTTTCTACTTCTCGCATCACAGCGACATCCGCAAACTCATTCGTGCCGCGGGCAGTGAGGTGTATCCCTTGCCGGGATCGACACCGCCTGCGCCATTCGATATCGACGATGAAGCGCTGCGCACTGCGATCGGCGGCAAGGAATTGTTCCTGAGAGAGCAGCAAGCGCTGGCCAGTGCGCGACAGTTGCTGGCAGATATCGATGCGTTCCTGGACGCCTGCGACGCGGACGCCCTGCTGGTTTGGAACGGCTCGGATCTGCAATTGTCGTTGGCCATCTACCTGGCACGTCAGCGCGGCCTGCCGGTCCTCTTCATGGAACACGGCTATCTGCCCGGTACCGTGCAGTTGGATTTGCAAGGCGTGAACTACTTTTCCTCCATCACCCAGGCCGTGCAGGCAGGCAAGGCGCAGCTGGACTTCAGCCGCGATGTCGATACGGCTCTCGATCACGCCATCGCGGGGTTCAAGGCGGGTCGCCCGACGCGAACGGTGGATCCGAGATTGAAACCGCAGCTGCAAACGAACCCACTCGCGCGCAGCTATCAGCGCTGCCGGTTGACGATCAAGCAGGCTTATCGACGTCGTCTCTGGCGAGAAGGCCGTGCCCTTGGCCTGGACTCATCGGCACCCTTGCCCGAGCGCTTCATCCTCGTACCGATGCAGGTGGGGAAAGATTCGCAGCTCATCCTGCATTCGCCCCTCGTCGGCAACGATCCATGGCGGTTGTTGCGGCTCGTGCAGGAGGCGGTCAGGGCGACCGATCCTCGATTGCGCATCGTGGCGAAGCTTCATCCGCGTGAGAAACTGCCGGTGCAACGACGGAACCTGAAGCTGCTGCGCGATTTTCCCGACGTGAGGTTCATGAGCGACGTGTCGATGCGCGACCTCCTCGCGCGTGCTGCCGCCGTCGTAACGATCAATTCGACGGCGGGCTTCGAGGCCTTCTTCTATGACAAGCCCGTGATCACGCTAGGCCGCAACTTCTACACCAGTCCGGATCTGGTCGAAGTCGTCCAAGCCGAGGACGAGCTCATCGGCGCCCTGCAACGAGCACTGGTCAATCCCGTGCCCAGCAAACGTCGCCGCGCCTTTCTGCGCTATGTGTACGCGCGCTGCTTCGTGCAGTCGTCGTACGACGACTGTTCAGAACGCAGTCTCCGTGCTGCTGCCCGTCGAATTCGCGAGCTCCTCTCTACGGCTCGCCCGTCGCGCTTGTCGGAAGCGATAGTCGCCTGAGCTGCACGTTGCCAGATCGGCACCGTCGATGCGACGAGTCGCTGCCTCGGGATCGTGGATGCGGAATACATGGCGCGAGCGCGCTTCAGCCCGCACACCGGCGAAGCGCTTCAGCTGAGTGCGGAAGCGCGCGATGCGATCGTTCAATTCGGAAACGCTCACGCCCGGAAATCGATGCGCATGGTAGGCGGCACCGTTGCGATGGTTGGCGCGCACGCTATTGATGCGCTTCACGGCCGTTCGCGCGTTGGCGTGCAGCCAGGACTGGAACCACGTCAGCGCCGCTGGACGGGGCGTCGCGCGCTCGCCATAGCCGCTCGCCAGCAGCACGTCCAGCACCCGATCGCAGGCGAGCGGGCCGTGCGTCGCCGCGAGGTGTCGATTGAACAGGCGCTCACGCACCGATGGGTCCACCATGCCACGCTGGCCGGCGAGGATCTCGCTGAGCCGTGCACGCACCTGCTCGGCCGTGCGCGCGCAATGACTGAGCCCGTTGGGCAGGTGATAGTCATACGTGTCGGAGGTGACCGGCATGTAACTCACCGCCGGGGTCTCCAGCACGCTCGCCTCCACCGCCGTGGTACACCCGTTGTGCAGCAGCACGCGCGCGGCCATCAACCACGGCACCACATTGCCTTCGTGGGCCACTTCAACCTGCGGGCAGCCCGCCAGGATCTGGCGCCAGACATCGTGATTCTCCGAAGGATGCGGGCGCAGCACGATGCGATGCTGCGGAAACCACGCCGACAGCCGCGGCATCAGCTCGCGAAAGTGCTCATAGATGGCCTGCTGATGCCCCGCCATGCCCGTGGCGAAGGCG
>DATELY010000020.1:0-3263 GCA_035276085.1 Steroidobacteraceae bacterium
AAGTGTGGAGCCGCCAATCGCCGCCCTGTCTTTCGCGACATTTTTTAATCGCTTCCCAGAGGGTATCTATAAGTTCCAGGGCCGTGACAGGGACGGGAATCTGCTCAAAGGTCAGGCGAAGTTCACCCACGCTATTCCGGCTGGGCCGGAGATCCTGTTGCCAACACCGGCCCCCGGCGCGGAGTGCGCGGAAGACGTCCCGGCCAGTGGCGCTGTCATCGCATGGAACCCAGTGACGGAATCCATTTCGGGTGATCCGCTCAAGATCGCGCGCTACGAGGTCATCGTCGAGAACGAAGAGGACGGCCTCAACTTCGACGTCAAATTTCCTGCGGAGACCGGCACGATGTGGAGCTTGCCACCGGAACTTCTCAAGCGAGGGACGCAATACATTGGCGAGGTCCTGGCAGTGGAGTCGGGCGGTAACCAAACCATATCGGAGTTCTGTTTCACCACCGCGCCGTGACGTTCGCGCGCCTGGTCAGCAGTCGACTCTGGCCAGGTTGCGGCGGCTGACCGCTTTCGAAAACGACGGTGCTCGCGGTAACTCCTCCCGCGTGATGCTCACATCAGGCGCGGCCGCCCATCTATTCTCGATAGCCGTTGCGTCGCCGAAAGGACCATCGCAACTCGATCAACGCGGCGGCTATGCGGGTCGATAAGATCGCCGTCGCCCGTGGCGCTCTCTGACGTGCGGGCTGGTGTAGTCGGTTTGACACGGCCACGAACGTGCCGTGATGGTCCAGCTGATGTGCCTCGCCGGTCGATTGCTCGCGAGTCAGGCGTGGCTCGCGCGACGACGTACGCGCAGCTCGGCCATAGTAGATCGCGAGCGGCTTTGGCCTCAGTGGGTAGCCCGGATGCGTCGAACTCGCCTCGCTGCGCCACTCCTGGCAGAGTTCCGCCGGCTCGCCATCGAGCACGGGCACGCCGCGTGAATACCCGGGCTGCGCCCGATACCCAAATTCCTCTGCGTAGCCTCCTGCAAGGTAGGAATTGTGGTCGGCCTCCAGTTCGGGGCGGCTCTTTAGCGGGCGATGGGTCCAGTCGGGAAAATAGCGACGTTGATCGCCCATTCGCCTTAGCGAAGTCGGCTCTACACGCATGTTCAACTCTCGAAAAAGGTTGCTCCCGGTTGGATTTTCGACCTCTACGGCGTTGTCGACCAGACGTACTTTGTAAATTGAGTTTAGAACGATTCGAGCAGACAGGTCCTATCGGTAATCCGTGATCAGGACGCGATTCCACTTGTCGTGATATCCGGTTCGCTTTGCTTTGATCGAGAGCGTTCGATGAACTTCTTGGGACGTCATACGAAGACAATCGATCTCTGGTACACCATGCCGCGTCGCCCGTTCCGAGCGATTGAGTGTGGCCGACATCCGGCAATGGATGCGTTGAGAGTGATCGAATCCCTGTGCGGCACTTGATGCTTCAATCGCCGAATGGTTCGTGATGCAAAGACCGCGCAATGATCTCGATTCGACCCCGCTTCCGCCCGCGAAAGTGTTGCATGGCTATGGACATTTTCGGTTTGCGGCGGATGGCATCACCCACGACGTTTATCACGCAGGTGACGTGCGGGATCCGCCAGTGCTCGTGGTATGCGAGCTCGCGGGATTCTCTCCCGGCCTGTTGCTGTTTTGCGATCGACTGCGGCATTCGGGGTTTCAGGTGCATGTGCCATGGTTGTTTGGCCCATTCGGCCGCCGTGCTCCCGTGCGCAATGCGCTGCGCTTGTGCATTTCGCGCGAGTTTTCGCATCTGCGTGCGGGCACTACAGCTCCCATTGCAAACTGGCTGCGCACGCTCGCAGGTCACATCAGTCGGCGGCAAGGGAATCGACAGGTCGGCGCCATCGGCATGTGCCTCACCGGCGCATTCGTGATACCGCTCGTCATCGATTCGCATGTCGGAGCCGCCATTGCAGCACAGCCCGCCATTCCCTGTTCGCTATTGTTTGCAGTGTTGGGGATTCGCTCACCCCGCTCGATGCGGGCGCTCAACGTCGATGCCCAAGATATTGCACTGGCGCGCGAGCGGCTCAGCACAGGCGCGGCTCGTCTGCTCGCCGTGCGCGCCAGAGCCGATCGTATCTGCCCGGCAGAAAAGATCGAGCGCCTGCGGGAGGAGTTTCCAATCGGGATGGATGTTCGGGAATACGGCGAGCTTTCGACTCGCAATTGTTTGGGTGGACGGCCGCATGCGCTGCTTACGAAGGAGCATCGCCTCGAGCCCGATGCTCCGCCCGGCCACTGGGCGCATGATGCTTTCGCGGATATCACGCTGTTTTTGAAGCAGTACCTGCAGGGGAGCTCGGAGCTGCAACCCGCCGCACGTGCAAGCCCGATGTGAGAGCACGGTCCAAGTGCAGCGCGCCGGAATTCGAAGCGATGCAGATAGAAAT
The DNA here is from genome assembly GCA_035276085.1 of Steroidobacteraceae bacterium. Classification (GTDB taxonomy): domain Bacteria; phylum Pseudomonadota; class Gammaproteobacteria; order Steroidobacterales; family Steroidobacteraceae; genus DATELY01. The sequence goes on from DATELY010000020.1 coordinate 2,408, forward strand.
GTACGTAGGATTCCACCGGCCGTGCTTGCCGGGCCGGCAACTGTTGATCGAGCTGGACCTCAACGTCGAATCCGAGGGCATCACTCCCACGCGCCGACTAGCAGAGCAGCCGGCACATTCACGTCATCGGCATCGCTTACCAGCCACAAGCGATGGTGTCGGCCAACAGGCTCCGCGTATACGCCTTCGATCTTGTATGCCTGGTCGAGGTACTCGATCCTTCGCAACTGGCCGTCGGGCGCGATCTCGCCGATAGCCGCTCCTCGAAAAGGTCCGTCCAGATAGCTGTTGTCAGCCTGTTCAGCTACAGCGGAAAACAGAATCGTTCCATCAGCGAGCGTCGTGCCATCGGTGAAGGTCAGGGGAGCGTCGTCGATTCTGCCTAGCTCATAGTGCCGAGCTGCTATGACGCGCACTTTGCCGAGCGTGTCATCGTCATCGATGGATGCCAGCAGCGGCGGCAGATCAAGACTCACGAGGGCTGAAGACGGATGCTTTGCGTTTCCGCGATGCATGAGCACGAGCCGTTCGCCAACGACGATAGCGCCCTCGACATTTGCGTCGTCGACTTCCTTGGCCAGCGCAGCGATCACTTTTGAAGTGTCCAGGCGACGCGCGGGCGTGCGTTCATCGACGCCATGCTCGGTCGCGGCCAGTAACGCCGCCACCTCACGTCGGTTCCTCGAGCCGGAGCCCAACGCGAGGAGCGCGCCAGCACCGTATCGGCCAAAGGGCGGAAGTAGCACGAGTGCTTCGAAATCCGCTTTGACCTTCTTTCGCGCGCTGGTGGGCAGAGGTAGCTCTCCCGGAAACAATCGCAGCAAGGATCCCGGATCAGTACCCTCGAACGGAAATA
>DATELY010000021.1:0-2060 GCA_035276085.1 Steroidobacteraceae bacterium
GGATAGCGATCGACGGCAATCACTTCGCAGCCAAAGCGCTGCAACTCGATCACGACTTCCTTGCCGAGCTCGCCGGCACCGAGGAAGAGGACCCGCGTGGGGGAGGAGGATAAGGGCGTGCCGATGGTGGTCATGGATGCAAGTTTGGATGCGTCGGGGTGGCAACAGATTACCCTCATGTCCCCTCCCCTGCGCAGCGGGGGGCGAGCCGGTGTCTCCAGCAGCGACACTTAATGTGTCGTTGCCCGGCGCAGCGCCAGTGCATGGATGCACTGGCCGGACAGTGACACAGGGAAGTGGCCTTCACGAGGGTTAGGGTGGGGGCAGGCTGGAAGTGCGGTAACGCTTCGTTGAGACCCCCATCCTGTCCTTCCCCCGCTTCGCAAGGGAAGGGACGCTTTCATCGAGGCTCAGTGGTTACCCGATCCCATCACCGCCAATCCCTGCGCCACCGAAGCAAACTCATCTCCCCACACGAGCTTCTCCGCGCCGAACTTGCGCGCGAACATGCTTCTCACAGCCGGCACGAGTGAGCTGCCGCCCGTCATGAACACGCGAGTGATCTCGTGCGGATTGATGCCCGCACTCTTCAGGGCACGAACCGCCGTTGCTTCAATCTGCACCAGCTCGCCCACGATCCACGACTCGAACTCATCGCGCATCACCGTGCGGTCGATCTCGACCGGTCCCGCCTTGAAGCGCAGGCGCGCGCTGTCCGCCTGGCTCAGTGTGCGTTTGACTTGGGACACTGCCTGAAAGAGCGAGAAGCCTTCATCGTTGCGGACGATGTGCAGCAGACCTTCGATGGCGCTGGGATTGTCGGCCGTGCGCAGGATCTCGCCGAGCAAGCGCAGCGTCTGACGATTGTGCATGTGCGACAACTGGTGCCAGCTCGCGAAGTTGGCATACAGCCACTGCGGTATGGGCAATGACTTGTATTCGGGCCGGAAGGTCGAGCCCATGCCCAGCTCGGGGCAGACCACGCGTTGCACGAGCGCGTAATCGAAACGGTCGCCGGCGATGCCGATGCCGGTTTGGGCAAGCGGGTGCAACTCGAAGCACCCGCCCGCGTTCTTCACCGCCACGAGCGAGAAGTCGCTCGTACCGCCACCCAGGTCCACCACGAGCACGAGGTGTTCGCCGGGATGTGCACGCGCAAACGTGTACGCCGCGGCCTCTGGCTCCAGCCGCACCTCATCCGGGGCCCGACCTGCGCAACCGAATGCATCGCTGAGTCGACGCGCAGCCAGAATGTCATCTGCAGTTGCGCCGGCGAAGTGGATCGGCCGGCCGATCACCACGCGCGCATCACGGAGCCGGTCGCGCAGCGCCGTCGAATCGTAGAGATGCGTAAGCAGTCGTGCGATCAGTTGCTCGAGCGTGAAGCTGTGACCGAACAGATTGGTGTCGACGAAGCTTGCACTGCCGAGGAAAGACTTCAACGACTGCATGAGCCGCGCAGATCCCACGCGCTGTAGATAATCCTCGATGGCATCCGCACCCGCAGAGCTCGCGGGCGTTGCCCGGGGATCGAGCTCATCCGGCTTGAAGCACAGGATCGAAGGCATCGCGCGTTCGCACGCATTGCGCGATTGGACGCCGACGACACGTGCGGGCTGGCCCGCTTCCGCAATCGCAACGACGGTATTGCTCGTGCCGAAATCGACACCGATCGACAGCTCAGCCACGGCTCACCTCAGCGACGCTGCTTCTGCTTGTGCTTCGGATGAGGCTTGATCCCCCTCATCAACGCAGCGGCCGCGGACTGCTCCTCTTCGGTCTCCTCGACGCTCCACTTCTCGCGGAACGCCTGCAGCGCTTCGTTGTAGACACTCGCGTGACGATTCGAGAGCATGAGCTGCGAGGGCGGACACACACGCGCACGAATGAGCCCGAGATCCGCAGCCGCATCGAAGAGGCTCGGATACCAGGTCTGCCAGTTCGGCAACAGGGCTTCGACGCGCTCGCGCAGGTTCATGCGAGGGGTGGCGTGGTGCGGAGGACTGTCATGGCCCAACCTTAGCTGGCGGGGCGGAGAGGGACAACCCGCGGATTGCTGA
>DATELY010000022.1:0-29259 GCA_035276085.1 Steroidobacteraceae bacterium
CCGACCCGCCGCAATTTAGACCCCGTCGCTGCTGCCGACATTCTTCGGTCACATAGATCACGCTATCTCGGAGACCCCATGGCAACCTATAAGCGTCACGAAGCTCGAGAGTGGGCGCGGCAATACATGCGCGGATTGGACTGCGTGCTGATGCCTACTTTCTCCAGTGACCTGCGAAGGCTGAACAAGGTCGCAATCCAGCACGATGTTCAGAAGCTCATCTCATTCGGTTTCAGTGGTGCGCTCCTCGTTGCGGATATTGCATACGCGCCCGGAGAATATGCGCAGTTCGCGAAAACTGCGTATGAAGCGGCCGATGGGAAGCTGAGGCTCGTCCATCACGCGTCTTTCAATACGCTCGAAGAAAATATCGAAATCGCCGAGAGCGTATCGTCATTCTGCGACTACTCGCTGCTTGGCTATCCGGCGAGTTTTTATCCCACGTCGGAGCAGGACGTCTATGACTACACCCGCGCTTATTGCGACGCCACGCGCCTGGGTGTGATGCTTTTCCCCGTCCCCCTGTGGAACTTCGGCCGGCTACACCCCGCGCAGATGTCGATGACGCTGCTCCGCAAGCTCGTGGACGACTGTCCTACCGTCGTCGCGATCAAGGCCGAAGGTGATCTGCCGGGAATAGGCGGCCTGCTGGACGTCTATCGCCAGTTCAGGGACGTCGTGGTTTCCTGCCCCATCGAATCCGAACTGATCCCGCTCATGTCGGTGGCGGAGTTCCAATACAGCGGCACCAGTTGCACCGCTGGCTACGGTGACTATGTGCCGCGCATGTTCGCATTGGCGAGCAAGGGGCAACATCATGAGGCGATGGACATGTTCTGGCGTCTCCATCCTGCCCGGCAGGCGATGGGCGCGATCAACGCCGGCACCGCGACGGCCGGCCTGATAAACCGAATGGCTTGGAAGTACTTTGACTGGACGATGGGGCTCAATGGCGGCCCGCTCCGTCAACCGGTCGCGCGGATCAACGACGCGCAGATCGCCATGTGGCGGCGCGGGATTGACGCCGCGGGGATCGGCCTCCCGCCTGAGCCGACAGTCAATTTCCACGTGGGCCGCAACCCCCTGAACTGCTAGCCCAACTTGAGCAGAATCGACCGGAAAACGCTGGTTTTTGGTGGGCGGAATTTAATCGGATCATACAGTTGCATGCGATCTGAGTCTGAAACCCACGTGTAGTGCCGACCTTGGTCGTTGGCTTTTCTGGTCCGATGGGATGTGATACGCGGCATGTACCTGCGGTACACGCCGCGTAAGAAGGACGGCAAGACGCATCGCTATTGGCGGCTGGTGCAAAGTGTGCGCGTGGGTCGGCGCGTGATTCAGCAGACCGTCGCGCAGCTCGGTGAGCTGGATGCCGAAGGGCGCCTGCAGGCACGCACGTTGGCACAGCGTTTAATCGGTGCACCGGAACAAGCGGCACTGTTCGAGGACGGCTCGGGGCATCACAGTGTGTCGGTGCGTCTGAAGGGTGTGTGCGCATTGAGCGCTCACGGCAGTTTGGGGATGTGTACTTGGCGCTGGCTTTATGGCGCGGCATGGGGCTAGAAGAGTTTTGCCGCCAAGTGCTGACGCCGGGCAAGGAGCAGATCGGCTGGGAGAAGATCGCCGCGGTGTTGGTCGCGGCACGACTGTGCGAACCCTCCAGCGAGCTGCACATTGCGGAGGATTGGTATCGGCGTACTGCGCTTTCGGATCTGCTGCAGCTGGATGACAGCCAAGTCAACAAAGACCGTTTGTATCGCGGGCTCGATGAGTTGCTCGAACATAAAGCGGCGCTCGAAGCGCATCTATCCAAACGCTATGGCGAGCTGTTCGCGGTTGAGAACGAAGTGCTGCTGTATGACGTGACGAGCACGTACTTTGAGGGCCAAGCCAACCGCAACGAACTCGCGCAGCGCGGCTACTCGCGCGATCACCGCCCCGATTGCAAACAGGTGTGTATCGCGTTGGTGGTGAGCTTTGATGGATTTCCGCTGGGCTACGAAGTGTTTGCTGGCAAGAGCCCAAGAGCTCTTTCTCAATCACGTGTCCGTCACGCGGCTGAGCTCGGTGAAGATCAGGGACGGCGGGCTTCCGAGCCCGCCATACTTCTAATCAAATTGGGATCGCCAGCAGATTCGGAATGCTGAACGTATCGCAGAGCGCGATGCGCGCGAGGAATTGCGGCGCGCCGTTGCGGAAGACGATGCGATCCTGGTACTCACCGGTGCTGAACAGTCGGGTATGACCTTCGAGATCGGTCTGGTAGACGACGTACAGCGCGGATACGTCGTAGACGCCGTTGTTCTCGGCGAGCACCTGGATGTTCGACACGAGATGGCGCGGGTAGTGCTCGTTGTAGATATTGGCTTCCCGCAGACTGCGCACGCGGTCGAGCATGGAGTTGCGGCCCGGGCAGAGGATCAATGCGAGAGGCAGGTTCTGCACGGCATTCTCGCGCGGCAGAACCTTGTACACGCCGTCCTCGGTAAAGAGCTCGGGCCACTCCTCCAGCCGGTCGGTATCGAGAACGCGTGCGTAGCGATGCAGGAGTGCCGTGATGGCGCGCTCGACTTCGAGTGTTTTCATGAGGTCGCTCATTGCCGCTGCTCCGCGCGCTCATCGACGGCAATGCCCATGATGCTCGCGTAGTGCGCCCAGAAGCCGCGCACCGCCGAGTCATCGAGCGTGTGTTCGCAGTGCTTCAGGATCGGTCCGCGGCCGCCGAGCTCGAGGACGGCATTGTCGGCGCCGTCGCGCACGATGGCGCGGTGGACGAGTTCGATGGCTTCGCCGTCTTCCATCGACACAAAGCCTGCCGGGCCGATGAAGTTCGCCTGCTTCAGGCGCAGCTCCCTCACTTCCTGTGTGTCGTCCTCGAAGCCGAAGAGGGTCCACACGAGCTCGAAGCTGTCCACTCCCTTGGGGCGCAGCTGGCGGGTGGCGAGCGTGTTCGAGATCTGCTGCACCGTCACGGACGGGAAGATGTTCATGATGATGGCGGTCTTCTTGTCCGGGAAATCGGGCCAGAATTTGAGGAGCGAGGTGTCGAGGAGCTTGAAGTTCTGGTCGTATTTTTGCTGGCCCGCATAGGCCTTGTCGGCCGCGCTGCGATCGTCGTCGCCGGCCTGCGTGTACGAGCAGCTATGGCGGCCGAGGCGGTCGAGGTCGAAGCCGTTGGTCTGCGTAGGACGGTAGAGACCGAACGTCGCCTGATACTGATGCAGCAGGCCGGCGTGGTAGTAGTCGCGATTGTTCTCGGGGTAGAGCTTCCAGTTCGCGCGGATGTGCTGGCGCATGTAGCCGAGTACCTGGACGGGTTTGTAGAAGGTCCGGTCGAGAACGGCCCGGATTGGCGCGTCGAGGTAGTCCGCGAGCGATTCGGTCTTCGGATCCAACGTGCCGAAGACGAGACCACGGTACGTTTCGACGCGCAGCTTGCGCAAACTGTGCTGGGAGAGATCGAAATCCGCAGGATAGCCGCCTTGGCCCTTCACGCCGCGGCGGAAGGGGACGCCCATGAGATTGCCGGCGAGGTCGTAGCACCACTGGTGATAGACGCAGCGATGCTCAGTCGCATTGCCGAAGGCCTTGCGCTGGACTGTAGCGCCGCGATGCGCGCAGCGGTTGACGAACGCATGCAGCGCGCCGTCCTTGTCGCGGCTCACGATGATCGGTGTGTCTCCGACGAACGTCGTGCGGAAGTCGCCGGGCTTCGGCAGCTCCGTTTCGTGGGCGAGATAGTTCCACGTCGGGCCGCGAAAGATGCGCTCCTGCTCCCGTTCATAGATGTCGGGACGAAGGTACACACTGAAGGGCACGCGCGTGAAGTTCGCATTGGGCCAGGTCAGTTCCGATGCGGGTGCGGCCATGTCGGATCTCCGGGGCTGAAGGCATTGCTGTCGAGTATCGTTGCATTCCTTGGCGGTCGGCAGTTGTTATAGCGAAGAGATTTGTGCAGGAGTGCAATGAACCGAGTCCGCGCGGGTCTTGCGGGCGAGGCAGAGAACGTGCACGAGGGTGCAGCAACAAGAGGCATGCCATGGGCCTGCGCCAGCTCTTGTGGCGTGACGGGCTCAGGGCAGCAATGAGTTCTTGCGCTGCGTGAGCAGCGATTGCAATCGGGGGCCAGCCGGCTGAGGCCGCCGGGTTCATTCTCCGCACCGCGAACGGCGCGGCCTTATCGACAGTTGGCAGAGAGGAATCGGGAGTTGGGCGTTCATGCGGTATGTCAGCTCGATGAGCTCGAGCTAAATGAGGGACGGAGCTTTACTGTCAATGGACAGGAAGTCGGCCTCTTTCGGCTCGAGGATGGCGTCTACGCGCTGCGCGACCTCTGCACTCATGGCAACGGGCGCCTCACCGACGGCTTCGTCGATCAGGGCCTCATCGAGTGTCCGCTGCATGCAGGCTGCTTCGAGATCCGCACCGGGCGCGCCAAGCGGGCGCCGGTCACGATCGATGTGCACGCCTACCGGGTGCTGGTGCAGAACGGCGTTGTTTCTATCGAGCTGCCGGACTCTGAATGAACCAGAAAGTAACGACCCTGCGCGAGACGCACCCCGCAACTGCTCTAGCAGCATCAGGCAGAGCCCCTGCAAGAGGTGCTGTCGTATGTCTATAGTCGAACACGATGCGTAAGCAGGACCAGCAAGGCGGGGCGCCGACTGCGCTCGAAGAACGCCTTCGAGCACGCCTGCGGCTCGAGGAGTTTTATGCCGAGTATGTTGCGTGCCTCGATGAGGACCGGCTCGAGGAGTGGCCGGACTTCTTCATCGAGGAGTGCACGTACGGAGTGTGGCCGCGCGAAAATTGGGACGCAGGATTGCCCATTCCGCTCTTTCTCTGCACCAATCAGCGTCAGCTGCGAGATCGGGTGATCGCCCACCGGGAGGCAAACATTTTCCCGGTGCATTGGAACCGGCACCTCATCTCGTCGCTGCGTATCGACACGGCTACGGCGGGAGTGCTGACCGTCAGCACCAACTACGCGATCGTGCAGACTCGCCAGGAAGGCGAGAGCTTTCTCTACCAGGTCGGCCGCTGTCACGATTGCATCGTCGAACTCGACGGCAACCTGCGATTCAAAGAGCGCAAAGTCATCTACGACACACATCGCGTGCGGACCCTGTTCGTCACGCCGGTGTGAGCACACAGCAGCGCGCAATATGCGTAATCCAAAAGATCTTCGCGCGCGTCGCATGCAATTGGCGCAACCCTTGAAGTATCGACGCTCGCGGAGCTCATGGGTCGTCCACGACTCTGCATGCATGCGCTACTGGTGGGGGAAGGAAAGCCGTGGGTTCATTCATTGATATCGGCGGCAACGGCGCGGCGCGATTTCAGGGATATCTGAGTCAGCCACCCGCAGGCAGGGGGCCGGGCGTCATCATCCTTCAGGAAATCTTCGGCGTGAACGCGGCGATTCGTGCCGTTGCCGACCTGTACGCGCAGGAAGGCTATGTCGCGCTCGCCCCTGATCTCTTCTGGCGGCTGCGTGAGCGGGTCGACCTCGGCTATAGCGAGGCGGAATTCACCGAGGCACTAGGCCTGTTACAGCGCCTCGATGTAGCCACAGCTGTCAGCGACATCGGCATTGCCGCGGACGCGCTGGCTTCGCACCCCGAGTGCGATGGAAAGCTCGGTGTCGTCGGCTTTTGCCTCGGCGGTACGCTCGCATTGCTGGCAGCGGGCGACCGTCGTTTTGGCGCCGCCGCGAGCTACTACCCGGCGATGCTCGAAGAGCGACTCGAGGCGCTGGACCGTGTGAGCTGTCCGACGGTCGTGCACATCGGCACCGCGGATGAATTGATCCGGCCTGAAGTGCTCGCTCGCATTCAAGAACGCGCGCGCGGGAACGCTTCGATTCGCATCTACCAATATCCGGACGCCAACCACGGCTTCGCTAGTCCATTGCGCCCCGAGTACAGCCGCCATAGCGCCAACATGGCGCATACGCGCTGCCTGGAGGTGCTTCGTCCTGCCATCGGACCGCGGTACGACTTGTCACAGGTGTGGGAGCACCACATGGCGCAGGAGTACGCGGTCCTCGATCCGGCCGCGACGGTCGATACGATGGTCGATGATGCCTATGTCAATCACGTCCCGAACCTGACTGGAGGCTGCGGGCGAAAGGATCTATTCAATTTCTATCGGCATCACTTCACCAACTGTCATCCCGGCCAGTTTCATATCGAACCCATCTCGCGCACGATCGGCGTGGACCACATCGTCGACGAGGCGATTTTCTGCTTCACGCACGACCGCGAGACCGACTATCTGCTGCCGGGCATCCCCCCTACGGGCAAGTATGTCGAGATTCCGTTTGTCGCCGTGGTGGCGTTCCGCGGCTCGAAGCTTTGTCATGAGCACATTTACTACGACAACGCCACGGTGCTGAAACAGCTGGGGCTGGCCGAGTTCGGCAGCCTGCCGGTTTCAGGACGCGAGCAGGCGGCGAAGATACGCGACGAAAACAGCGTTCCTTCCAACGCATTCATTCCAGGCTGGAACCCGCAGCGCTAACTACGTCCGCTGCGGCGTGACCGAGGTGCAATCATGCTCGAGACGACTCAGAACCCATCGGCCGACGCTGTTGGCCGCATTCCTCCGAACGGGACGCAAGTTCCTTATGCGGTCTTTACCGATCCCGCCATCTACGCACGCGAGCAGGAGCGCATCTACCGCGGCCCGACCTGGAACTTTCTCGCCATGGAGGCGGAAATTCCCAACCCCGGCGACTACAAATCCACCTTCATCGGCGATACGCCGGTCGTCGTGGTGCGCGCCGAGGATGGAAGCCTGCACGCCTGGGTGAACCGCTGCGCGCATCGTGGTGCGCAGGTTTGCCGCCACAACCGCGGCAATGCGAAGGAATTCGTTTGTGTGTACCACCAGTGGGCCTACGACCTGCAGGGCAATCTGCTGGGCGTTCCCTTCCGGCGCGGATTCAAATCCATGCGCGGGATGCCGGCGGATTTCAGTCCGTCCGATCATGGATTGCAGCGGCTGCGCGTCGACACCTACCGGGGCATCGTGTTCGCGACGTTTTCTCCGGACGTCGAGAGCCTGCACGACTATCTCGGAGCCGAGATGCGCCCGTGGATCGACCGCGTGTTCAAGAGCAAAGTCGTCTACTTGGGTTGCCTGCGGCAATACGGGCACTCCAACTGGAAGCTCTACTACGAGAACGTGAAGGACGGCTATCACGCGACGCTCCTGCACCTGTTCCACAACACGTTCAATATCGGCCGCGTCAACATGAAGATACGGACGCGGGTCGATCAGCGTCACGGTCTGCATTCGCTGCTGCTCGCCGCGCGGGTGCCTGAGAGCGACGACGCGCAGGTGTACCGCGATAACAAGGTCACCACGTTCAAGGAAAACGTGCGGTTGCATGACCCCGAGATCATTCACATGCGCGAGGAATTCGATGAGCCGGTGACCAACCACATTCAGTCCATCTTTCCCTCGTTGGTGATTCAGCAGATTCACAACACGCTCGCCTGTCGCCAGGTGCTGCCCAAGGGACCTGGGGAGTTCGAGCTCGTGTTCCACCTGTTCGGCTACGAGGACGACGACGAGGAGCTCAGGCAGATGCGCGTGTTGCAGGCCAATCTGGTCGGCCCGGCGGGCTACATTTCGATGGAGGACGTCGAAGCCACCGAACTGGTGCAGAGTGCCGCCGCATCGGGCCCGGCTCGCGGCTCGATACTGCTCATGGGACAGAATGACGAGAGCTTCGATACCTCGATCATCACCGAGGAATACATCCGCCGCTTCTGGATCGGCTACCGCCGGCTGATGGGTACAGGAAGCATTTGAAGCGGACACCGTTCTGCCGAGCCCAGGCAATTCGGCAGATCATGCGAGGGACGAGCCGGTCGCATGACACAGTTCGCAAGTAACGGCTCAGGGGTGGCGCTGGCGAAGTGCGGCGGGTCGAGACCGTCCCGACAAAGGCTCTGAGCAAGGGCATGCCGCTGCACTCTGGTCTCGCAGGCGCGCTTGGCTAGAATGCCTCGCCCCTTCGACAGGAGACCTTGCCTTGGAATCACCCGCATCCTCTCGTGCGCTCGATCCGAGCGGCGCGATTCAAACCGACTGCGTCATCATCGGCGCCGGGCCGTGTGGGCTATTTCAGGTGTTCGAACTCGGTTTGCTCGGCGTTCACGCCCACGTTGTCGATTCGCTGAAATATCCGGGCGGCCAATGCGCCGAGCTCTATCCCGAGAAGCCGATCTATGACATTCCCGCGTTGCCGGTGTGTGGGGCGCAAGAACTGGTCGACCGCCTGATGCAGCAGATCAAGCCGTTCAACGCTCAGTTTCACCTGGGCGAGGAAATGCGGGAGCTGCACCGCCTCGAGGACGGCACGTTCCTGCTGCAAACAGCGGGGCAGACCCGCTTCCACGCGAAGACGGTCATCATCGCCGCCGGACTGGGTGCCTTTGCCCCCCGCCGGTTGTCTGTAGAAGGCATCGAAGCTTTCGAAGGCACGTCGGTGCAATACAAAGTGAAGAGCGCGGCGGAATTCGTCGGCAAACGCATCGCGATCTTCGGCGGCGGCGATTCGGCCTTGGACTGGACGCTGGAGTTCGCCGGCAAAGCCTCGGAGTTGACCCTCGTGCACCGGCGCCCGGAGTTTCGGGCCGCGCCGGCATCGGTCGCAAAAATGCGCGATCTCGTGGCGAGCGGGAGCATCCGCTACGTCGAAGGCATCGCCCAGAGCGTCATCGTCGATGACGGGCGCTTTCGTGGCCTCCGACTGAAGCGCACAGACGGACAGTCCGAAGATCTGGCCGTGGATTACGTCCTCACGTTCTTCGGCCTGCATCCCCGCCTGGGTCCCATTGCCGAATGGGGTCTCAACATAGACAAGCGCGCCATCCTGGTCGATACCGAGAAGTTTCAGACGAACATTCCGGGTGTATTCGCAGTGGGGGACATCAACACCTATCCGGGCAAGAAGAAGTTGATCCTGTCCGGTTTCCACGAGGCGGCGCTGGCAGCGTTCGCCGTTACGGCACATCTCAATCCAGCGAAGAAGGTCCACCTGCAATACACGACGACCAGTCCCATCATGCACAAGCGCTTGGGCGTCCCCGACGAGCCGAAGCCAGCGTGAGCGCGGGGAGCTGCATGAACTCCTCCCTGACCGACTTGTTGAAAGTGCTGAATCTCGAGCAGATCGAGGTCAACCTGTTTCGCGGCGACAGCCGCGATCTCGGGAGTCAGCGCGTCTTCGGCGGCCAGGTGTTGGGTCAGGCACTCGTGGCTGCGAGCAGCACCGTCGAAGGTCGCGTGGTCCACTCGCTGCACGCGTACTTCCTGCGCGGAGGCGACAAGACCCGGCCGATCATCTATGACGTCGATCGCAGCCGCGACGGCAAGAGCTTTTCGACACGCCGTGTGGTCGCGGTTCAACACGGCGAACAGATCTTCCACATGTCCGCATCGTTCCAGGTCATCGAGGAGGGATTGAGTCATCAGATGACGCCGCCGCGCGTGCCCGATCCCGATCAGCTCGTCGACTGGGCCACCTGGGTGGATCAACACGGACCCAATGCGGGATTCAGCAAGCTGGCCCTGCTCGAACTGCCGTTCGAGCTGCGGTTCGTGGATCCGGAGCGCATGTTCCTTTCTCCTCAGCCGCAAGAGCCGAGGGTGAACCTCTGGTTCAAGATGACCGGCCGCTTGCCGGATGACGAGAATCAGCATCGCTGCATGCTGGCGTACGCATCCGACCTGTACCTTCTAGGCGCGGCGTTCCTGCCGCATGGCCGCTCGATCGTAGTCGATGACTTACAGGTCGCCAGTATCGACCATGCAATGTGGTTCCACCGCCCGCTGCGCGTGGACGAATGGCTTCTGTACTCCATGGACAGCCCGAGCTCGTCGGGAGCCAGGGGCTTGGCGCGCGGAAGTATTTACACGCGCGACGGGGTATTGGTGGCGAGTACGGCGCAGGAAGGGCTGATGCGGTATCGGCCGCGGCGGGAGGGGAGGGGGCCTGGGGCCTGAGGTTCGAGGCCAGAGCGCACTCCAAACCCCAGGTCCCAAGCCCCAGGTCCCACGCCTCGTCCCAGTCCGCCGTCCCCCCACCCCAACCCTCCCCCGCTTCGCAGGGGAGGGAGTCGGAGGCGGGTCACAAGCCGGTATCAGCTCATACCGAAAGCGTATTTCAGGCGCTCGGGGCGGCCGACTAGAGTCCGGGGCATGTATCGATACGACGCCATCGACCAGCAGATCGTGGACGAGCGGGTTGCCCAGTTCCGGGATCAAACCCAGCGCTTCCTTGCCGGCACGTTGTCCGAAGATGACTTCCGTTCCTTGCGTCTGCGCAATGGGCTGTACATTCAGAAGTACGCGCCGATGTTGCGCGTCTCGATCCCGTACGGCCTGCTGAACACGAAGCAGGTGCGCATGCTCGCGCACATCGCGCGCAAGTACGACCGCAACTACGGTCACTTCAGCACGCGCCAGAACATCCAGTACAACTGGCCCAAGCTGGAACAGGTGCCCGACATCCTTGCGGATCTCGCCACCGTGCAGATGCATGCGATTCAAACCAGCGGCAACTGTGTGCGCAACGTCACGGCCGATCACCTGGCGGGCGTCAACACGGATGAAATCGAGGATCCGCGTCCGTGGTGCGAGATCGTGCGTCAGTGGGCCACGTTCCATCCCGAATTCTCGTATCTGCCGCGTAAGTTCAAGATCGCGATCACCGGTTCGCCGCAGGATCGCGCCGCTTCGAAAGTGCATGACATCGGTTTGCACCTCGTGCGCAATGCGCAGGGCGAGGTGGGATTCGAAGTGCTCGTCGGCGGCGGCCTGGGCCGTGCACCGATGATCGGTCACGTCATTCGCGAGTTCCTGGCGCCGCGCGACTTGCTGGCGTATCTCGAAGCCATCCTGCGCGTCTATAACCTGCACGGCCGGCGCGACAACATTCACAAGGCGCGTATCAAGATCCTCGTGAAGGCGGTGGGTCCGGAGAAATTCCGCGAGATGGCCGAAGCCGAATGGCAGGCGTCGCGTGCGACGGCACCCGTGCTCGAGGATGCAGAGATCGCCCGCATCAAGGCGTTCTTCGTTCCGCCCGCGTACGAAGAACTGAAGGACAGCGACGTGCTCTCCGGCCACCCGACCGAATTCCGCAACTGGTATCAGCGCAACACCCGACGCCACCGTGTGCAGGGCTACCGTGCCGTGTTCCTCTCGCTCAAGTCGCCGAAGCGCCCGCCTGGCGATATCACGGATGCCGAGCTGGATCGCGTCGCCGACCTGGCCGATCAGTATTCGTTCGGTCTCGTGCGCTCCACTCACGATCAGAACTTGCTGTTCGCGGACGTGCGTCAGCGCGACCTCTTCGAGCTGTGGAAGGCGCTGAAGGCAATCGATCTGGCGACGCCGAACATCGGCACGCTGACCGACATGATCTGCTGCCCTGGCGGTGACTTCTGCGCGCTCGCGAATGCTCGCTCGATCCCCATTGCTCAGCAGATCAACGAGCGCTTCGACGATCTCGACTACCTCTACGACCTGGGCGACATCGAGCTGAAGATGTCGGGCTGCATGAACGCATGCGGTCATCACCACGTCGGTCACATCGGCATTCTCGGGGTCGATAAGAACGGCGAAGAGTGGTACCAGATCACGCTCGGCGGCTCGGCCAGCGGTCAGGACGCCGCGCTCGGTCAGGTGATCGGACCGTCCGTGCGTCATGCCGAGGTCGCTGCGATCATCGAGCGTATCCTCGATGTGTACGTCGCCGAACGCGACACCGGTGAACGCTTCATCGACACGTTCCGCCGGATCGGCATTGCTCCTTTCAAGGCTCGTGTGTATGCGCCAGCTCATCAAGCAGCGTGAGATCGTCACCGACGAGTGGCGCTACGCCGAGGAAGACCCGCTCGGCCGTGAGCGTGCGCTGATCCTGCCGTTCGCCCGCTGGAAGGAAGAGCGCGAACGCTGGTGGCTGTGGGACGGTCGCCTGGGCGTCAAGCTCGGTCCGACCGATTCCGTCACCGAGCTCTCGCAGGATTTCTTACGCATCGCGCTGGTCGCCATCGAATTCAGCGGCCTGGCTGAAGGTCGCGGCTATACCCAGGCGCAGTTGCTGCGCACGCGCTACAAGTTCACGGGCGAGCTCCGCGCGGTGGGCAAGATCCAGCGTGACCAGCTCTTCTACATGGCCCGCTGCGGCTTCGATGCATTCGAGCTGCCCGAAGGCACCGACTACGACGTCGCATTCACCGCGTTCAAGGACTTCTCAGTGAAGTACCAGGATGCGAGCGACGCGGGCCTCGCACTACGTCGACGAGCTGGTTGACACTCGGTCACAGGCACGCACCTCGCATCAATCGGACCAATGCGGTCAGAGCGCTTCGACAGGCTCAGCGCGAACGGGATCATTTGTTTTCGGTTCGGCCGCTCGCCCTGAGCTTGTCGAAGGGTCACCCATTCACCGCAAACTGCAGCGACGCCAACCGCGAATACAGTGCGTTCGACTGCAGCAGCTCCGCGTGCGTCCCGATCGCTACGATCCTTCCTTGATCGAGCACCACAATCCGGTCCGCTTTGGTAATCGTCGCCAGACGATGCGCAATGATCACCGTCGTGCGCTCCCGCATCAGCTCATCCAGCGCCTGCTGCACGGCTTGCTCGCTCTCCGAATCCAGCGCACTGGTCGCCTCGTCCAGCAACAGTATCGGCGGATTCTTCAGCAGCGCCCGCGCAATCGCCATGCGTTGACGCTGACCGCCGGACAAGCGCGTGCCGCGCTCGCCCAGAAAACTGTCGTAGCCCTCGGGTAGCGCGGTGATGAAACCGTGCGCGCCTGCTGCGCGCGCGGCTTCTTCCACTTCGGCATCCGTCGCAGTGGGACGACCATAACGAATGTTCTCGCGTGCGCTGGCCCCGAACAGCACTGTTTCCTGCGGTACGAGACCGGTGTGCGCACGCACGTCGTGCGGACTCGCTTGACGAATGTCGATCCCGTCGAGCAGCACGCGGCCCGATTGCGGATCGTAGAAGCGCAACAGCAACTGAAAGCTCGTGCTCTTGCCGGCCCCTGATGGCCCAACGAGCGCCACGGTCTCTCCGGGTGCGATGTCCAGCGAGAAATCCTGCAGCGCGTACGTGTCCGGCCGCGAGGGATAGCGAAAGCTCACGCGATCGAAGCGAATGGCGCCGCGCATCTGTTTGGGAAGTTCAAGCGCATTCGCCGGGGCTTTGATCGTCGGCTCGGCACGCTCGAGCTCGACCAAGCGCTCCATCGCACCAGCCGCGCGTTGCACCTCACCCCACATCTCGCTCAATGAAGCGGCAGCGACGCCGACGTAAACGGCGTACAGCAAAAACTGACTCAGTTGGCCGGCGCTCATCCGGCCTGCGAGCACATCGTGCGCGCCCATCCACAGCACGCCCGTGATCGCGCCGAAGATCGCCATCGTTCCCACAGCGGTCATGTATGCGCGAATGCGCGAGCGTTGCACGGCGGTTGCGAACGAATCCTCGACCGCAGTGCCATAGCGCGCCGCCTGGATCGGTTCCAGTGTGAAGGCCTGAATCGTTTGAATGGCGTTCAGCGTTTCGTCGGCAAGCCCGCTGGTCTCGGCCACGCGATCCTGCGCTGCGCGCGATAGTCTGCGAACGCGACGTCCGATCGCGATCAGCGGCACGATGATCAACGGGAACAGGATGAGGATCATGCCGGTGAGCCGCGGACTGGTCAGCACGAGCAGCACCAACGAGCCCACCAGATTGATCGTCGAGCGCAGCGTGATCGAGATGCCCACGCCCGCGATCGATTGCACGAGCGTCGTATCGGTCGTGAGCCGCGAGAGGACTTCGCCAGTGCGAGTGACTTCGAAGAACGTCGGGTCCATGCGCACGACGCGCTCGTACACGCGCTTGCGGATATCGGCAACCACACGCTCACCCAGCCAGCTGACCATGTAGAAGCGAATGGCCGCGAATACGCCATAGACGATGGCCGCGAGCAGGAACGCGACGAAGTAGCGATCGATCGTGGCGCTATCGCGCGTGACCATTCCGGCATCGATCACATCGCGCAGTGCCAGCGGGAGGGCCAACATCGCTGCCGACGCGATCAGCAGCGCGGCCAGCGCCAGTGCGAGCGTGCCGCGATAGGCGCGCAGGTACGGCAGCAGTGCGCGCAACGGCTTGATGGAACGCGTTTTCGGTCGGTCAGGCGTGTTCACAGGCATGCGATCGTGGCGAGGCGGTGAGCGAAGGCAGACGAGAGAGGACTGTCACGCCGCTGGCGATGACCGTCAACCGGAAAAGACGCCGAGCGGATGATGTGTCCACGGCCACGCTGACGATGCAGGCATGGACCCGCTCGTGTACGCGGCGCTGATGTGAATCAGCTCGATCTGCGGGTAGAGCTCGCGCATCGAGCGGCACGACTCCTGAACTGCGCAACTGCGGACGCTTCGAGCTTCAGCGATACACGGGTAACTCGACGTCCTTGAACAGTGCTTCGATATCTTCTGTCGTGCCCGCGTTGGCGGCGCGGTCCACCAGCCGCTTGGTCAGATGCGGCGCGAGCAGTTGCAGGAACTCGTACATGAAGCCGCGCAGCAGTGCGCCCTGATGGAAGCCAGCCCAGGTCAGGTGGGCGGGGAATAAATGCGAGGCATCGATGGAGACGAGGTCGGAGTCCTCGCGTGGATCCATGGCCATGCCGGCGACGATGCCCACGCCCAACCCCAACCGTACGTAGGTCTTGATCACGTCCGCATCGCGAGCCGTCAGGGCCACATGGGGTGTGACGCCTGCGCGCGCGAAGATCTGCTGCAGCGAGGACGGCCCCGTGAAGCCGAAGACGTAGGTAACGATCGGATATTTGCCGAGTGTCTGCAGGCTGGGCTTGGTTTCTTCGGCGAGGGGATGATTGCGCGGCACCACGATGCGGCGATGCCAGCGATAGCAGGGCAGCAGCACCAGGTTCGTGAACAGCTCCTGGGAGCCGGTGTTGATCGCGAAGTCGATCCGATCGCGCTCGGCCATGCCGGCAATCTGTTCCGACGTACCCTGGTGCAGGTGCAGCTCGACCTCCGGATAGCGCTGCCGGAACTGCCGGATCACGGGCGGTAGCACGTATCGGGCCTGGGTATGGGTCGTGCCGATGGACAGTGACCCCCGCGCGCTGTCCTTATGTTCATCGGCCAGCCGGCGGATGCTTTGTACCTCTTTCAAGATTCGCAGCGCCCGCTCGATGACCCGCTTGCCGGCCGGGGTGACCCGGGTCAGGGTGCGGCCCTGGCGGACGAAAATCGGAAAACCGAGCTCGTCCTCCAGCTGTTTCAACTGTTTGCTCACCCCGGGTTGTGACGTGTGCAGCCTTTCGGCCGCGGCGGTGATGTTGAGGTCGTTCTCAGCGATCGCGGCCAGGTAGCGCAATTGTTGTAGTTTCATATAGTTATAGAGTAACCGGCGGCAATGCGGGGGGCCATAACGCGCCCGCATCATGACAGAACGAAAAGGTAGTTCCTGGGTTATAAGCCGGTCAGTAGAGTCGCTCGCACGTACCAAAAGGCGTTTTTCCGCCTACGTTCGAGATCGACGATGCCCACTGATGCGCTGACTCCCCGTGTCGAAGCCCTCGTCCAGAGCACCCGTGCTCTGCTCGAGCGGGCCGTGCGCGAGCACGGTTCTGTCGTGTATTCGAACAGCCTCGGTGCCGAGGCCATGGTGCTGACGGACATCATCTGTACGTACGTCCCCCAGATCGACATGGTGACCCTCGATACGGGTCGTCTGCCCGATGAAACGCTCGCTTTGCTGGACCGCGTCGAGCGCCGTTACCAGCGCCGCATTCCGGTGTTCTACCCCAATGCAGAGGCGATCGAAGCGTACGTGCGGGACAACGGCATCAATGGTTTCTACCTCGGTCAGGAAGAGCGTCGCAGCTGCTGCAGCATCCGCAAGATCGAGCCGTTCAAGCGCGCGATCGCAGGCTACAAAGCGTGGGTGACGGGCGTGCGTCGCGAGCAATCGGTCGAGCGTGCGCATGGCGAGCTGCTCGCGTGGGATCCGCAATACGATCTCTACAAGGTGAGCCCGCTGCTCGATTGGACCGAAGACGACGTGTGGGCGTACATCCGCGCGAAGAACCTGCCGTACAACGCGCTGCATGACCGCGGTTATCCCAGCATCGGTTGCGCACCCTGCACGCGTCCCGTCGAGGCCGGTGCAGATCCGCGCTCGGGCCGCTGGTGGTGGGAAGCCGCTGAATTGCGCGAGTGCGGTTTGCATCCGCGTCGCGTGATCCCGCTGAAGGTCGAGCCGCGTCGCGCAGCCGCCCAGTAACTGCCCTGACCGCAGCGCGAACGCTGCGAGCGCCATGGACTACTTCCCCATTTTCCTGCGACTGTCCGGCGAGCCGGTGCTGGTCGTGGGCGGCGGCTCCATCGCTGCACGCAAAGTGGAGCTGCTGCTGCGTAGTGCCGCGCGCGTGACGGTCGTTGCCCCCGAGTTATGCGAGCGTCTGCAAACACTCCGCGACCGCGGCGAGATTCAACATCGCGCCGAAGAGTTTGCACCGGCTGCTATCGAAGGTATGCGGCTGGTGATTGCAGCCACCGATAGCGAAGCCGTGAATGCGTGGGTCGCACGCTTCGCGGATAGCCGTCACATCCCCGTCAACGTCGTGGACGATCGCAAGCTGTCGCGCTTCATCATGCCGGCGATCGTGGATCGCTCGCCTGTGATCGTTGCGATCGGTAGCAGTGGCGATGCACCGGTACTGACGCGTCGCCTGCGCGAGAAGATCGAGACGTTGTTGCCCGAGCGCTTGGGTCGGCTTGCCACGGTTGCAGGTCGCTTGCGTGAGTTCGTCAAAGCGCGCGTGGCCGATGCGGCGTCGCGCCGCAAGTTCTGGGAACGATTCTTTGACGGTCCGCTTGCTGCGGACGTACTGACCGGCCGCGGCGATGTGAGCGAAGCACAGTTGGAGCAGCAGCTGCCCGCCTTGCTGGCGCAAATCAACACCGCTGAAACCGGACAGGGCGAAGTGGCGCTCGTGGGTGCAGGCCCGGGCGATCCGGGATTGCTCACGCTGCGCGGTCTACGCGCGCTGCAGAACGCCGATGTGATCCTGTACGACCGTCTCGTGTCGGATGAAGTGCTCGATCTCGCACGTCGCGATGCCGAGCGGATTTATGTCGGCAAGGCAGCGGGTCAGGCGCATGTCTCGCAGGACGACATCAACGCGTTGCTCGTGAAGCATGCGCGCGCAGGTCGACGCGTGTGCCGCTTGAAGGGTGGCGATCCTTTCATCTTCGGTCGCGGCGGTGAGGAACTCGAAGCGCTCGCCGCTGCAGGCATTCGTTTCGAGGTCGTCCCCGGCATCACGGCGGCTGCGGGTTGCGCCGCGTATGCCGGCATCCCGCTCACGCATCGCAATCATGCGCAAGCCCTGACGCTGGTCACGGGCCATTGCAAAGGTGAAACCGATCAACTCGATTGGGCGTTACTGGCCCGGCCGGGGCACACAGCGGTCTTCTACATGGGCTTGTCACACCTGCCGGACATCCTGCGGCAGCTGGTGGCGCATGGTGTGCCGGGCGAGCGCGCAGCGGCATTGGTGGAAGATGGCACCCGCAGCACGCAGCGGGTCATCACCGGCACGTTGGCGGATCTCGCGACACGAGCGGAAGCACAAGGCGTGAAGTCGCCTGCGCTGCTGATCGTCGGTGAGGTCACGCGATTGCACGACGTTTTACGTTGGTTCAACAGCACGAGTCCGACATCCGCGATGTTCGCGCGCGAGTTCGCTGCGCACTTCGCCCACACCGATTCCCAACCGGGGAGACGCTCAGCATGAGCATCCGAAGCGGATTTGCCGAAGCGATTGGTCAGACACCGCTCATCCGTCTGGGTCGCGTCAGCGCCGAGACGGGCTGCGAGATTCTGGGCAAAGCAGAATTCATGAATCCAGGCGGCTCCGTGAAGGATCGCGCCGCACGCGCGATCATCGACGATGCCGAGCAAAGCGGTCGTTTGCGGCCCGGCTTCACGGTTGTTGAAGGCACGGCGGGCAATACCGGCATCGGACTCGCTCATGTGTGCAACGCGCGCGGTTATCGCTGCGTGATTGCGATGCCGGACAATCAGGCGCCCGAGAAGTACCAGATGATCGAGACGCTCGGCGCCGAAGTGCTGCGCGTGAAGACCGTGCCGTACTCGGATCCGAACCACTATCAAAAGGTCGCGATGCGTCTGGCGGATGAATTGCCGAATGCCGTCTGGGCGAATCAGTTCGACAACGTTGCCAACCGCAACGCGCACGAGCAGACCACCGGCCCTGAAATCTGGCAGCAAACCGGCGGTCGGATCGATGCGTTCGTTGCCGCGACGGGCACGGGTGGCACGCTCGGCGGAATCTCGCGCTATCTCAAGCGCCAGAACTCGAAAGTGCACATCGCGCTGGCCGATCCGCAGGGCAGCTCGCTGTATCACTGGCTGCGCCATGGCGAGCTCAAGGCCACCGGCTCAGGTTCGATCACCGAGGGCATCGGCATCGGTCGCGTCACCAAGAATCTCGAAGGCTCGCCGATCGACGATGCGGTTCATGTCACCGACGTCGAATGCGTCGAGATGGTGTATCGCCTGCTGCGCGAGGAAGGCTTGTTCCTCGGCAGCACGAGCGGCGTGAACGTCGCAGCGGCCGTGCAGCTGGCACGCAAGCTGGGACCTGGCCACACGATCGTGACCGTGCTGTGTGACACCGGCGCGAAGTATCAATCGCGTCTGTTCAATCGCAAGTGGCTTGCCGAGAAAGGTCTGCTCGAAGCGGCCGGCCTCGCGCAGCTGGTCGCGGCGCCGGCTCCGGTACCCAATGGTGCCGCCTGTAAGGGGTTTCCAGAGCGGCTGCGCGCCTGAGCTTCCGTTCGCCCTGAGCGAAGTCGAAGGGCCTCTTCAATCTCAGCATAAGAGCCCTTCGACTTCGCTCAGGGCGAACGGGAATATACATTTCCCGGACGTGAGCTCAGCTCACGACCTTGCCCGGATTCATGATCCCCTTCGGATCCAGCGCGTGCTTGATGGCACGCATGAGATCCACGGCAACCGGGCTCTTGTAGCGCTCCAGCTCTGCGCGTTTCAGCTGGCCGATACCATGCTCGGCACTGAAGCTGCCTCCATACCTTGCGACCAGATCGTGAATTGCTCGTTTGAGCTCAGAGCCCTGGCGCGCAAACTCCGCCGCGTCGCCGTGCTCGGGAAGGCTGGCGTTGAAGTGCAAGTTGCCGTCTCCCAGATGCCCGTACGTCACGGGGCGCACGTTGGGAATGATCTCGTGCATCAACTGCGTTCCTTCGCGAATGAAGCTCGGCAACTGGCTCGTCGTCACGGAGATGTCGTGCTTGAGGCTCGGACCCAGACGCGATTGCGCTTCGGGAATGGTTTCACGCAGGCGCCAGAACTGCTCGCGCTGCACGCCTGATTGAGCGATGGCCGCATCCGTCAGATAGCCACGCTCCATGGCATCGGCCAGCGTGTTTTCGATTGCGCTATTCCACTGCGGATCGCTGCGCCCGGTGCTCGCTTCGAGCAGCACGTACCACTCGCTGCGTTGCTCCAGCGGCGCAACCGTATCCGGGATGTAGCGCAGCACGAGATCGAGCGCGAGCCGCGGTATCAGCTCGAACGTATTGAGCCCGTCGCCGGTTTGTCCGCGCAGATACGCGAGCAGATCGACGGCGGACTGCGGATCGGGCACGGCGACGAGCGCGGTCACGATGCTCTTCGGCTCGGGGAACACTTTGCAAACCGCCGCGGTGATCACCCCGAGCGTGCCTTCCGCGCCGATGAAGAGATCACGCAAGTCATAGCCGGTGTTGTTCTTGCGTAAACCCTTCAGCTCATCGAGCACTCGCCCATCGGGAAGCACGACTTCCAATCCGAGACACAGATCCCGCGCCATGCCATAGCGCAGCACGGCCGTGCCGCCGGCGTTCGTCGACAGGTTGCCACCCAGCTGACACGTGCCTTCCGAGCCCAGGCTCAATGGGAAATATCGATCCATGCTCGCCGCTGCGGACTGCACTTCAGCGAGCGTGCAGCCCGCTTCGGCAGTGAGCGTGTAGTTCAGCGGATCGAGCGAACGAATGCGTCGCATGCGTGCGAGGGAAAGGACGACTTGCGATCCGTCCGCACTGGGCGTTGCTCCTCCGCAGTAGCTCGTATTGCCACCGACAGGCACGACGCCGATGCCATGCTCGTAACACAGACGCATGATCGCGGCGACGCGCTCGGTACTGTCAGGGCGCAGAACGAGCGGCGTGCTGCCGTGATAGAGCTTGCGATGATCGACCAGATACGGCTCGATGAGCTGCGCATCCTCGAGCGAGCCGGCGGGGCCCGCGATGTCGCGCAGCTGAGTGAGTGTGGCAGTGGGAATGCTCATGAGCTGCTCAATTCGTTCGGTGCCTCATCCGCTGCACGAATGAGCTCCTCCAGCTGATCCGCAGTGACGATGCGGCGCACGGGTACTTGCGATCCATGCACCAGGCACGCAAAGACGCTCGGCGGTTGGGTGCTCTCGACTTGCCCGGTCACGACATCGAATTGCGCATCGGCGGCGCTGGGCCGTTGCAATTGCAGTGCGAACCGAGCGTCCCACGGGACAAGCTTCGCATCGAGCAGCGCCTTCTGGCAGATCAACGGCACGCACGCCTGTCGTATCTCTGCGTCGGTGAGCACTTCGCACCCTTTCAGCACCGCCGCTTTTTGCGAACGAAGCAGTCCGGGTTCCTGCAGTGACGACAGCAATGAATAGAGTGCCCACAAGCACAGTGCAGCGGCCGTGAGGACCAGTCCGGAGCGTAAGTTCAACATCGGCTCAGGCTTCTAGTGTGGTGAGTTAGAAATTCGCGTACGTTCGTCAGCCCGCAATGGCGTGAGGGCGTCATGGCGAGATGGCGTCAAGCGCGTGATTTCTGACGCCATCTCGCCATTACGCCGTTGCGCTATTTCCTCTCGCCGCATTGACGTTCACGCATTACCGATTCAGGACACTAGCACCGCTGAAGCCGGGATCAACCCTTGCGTTGCCGCTTGGGTTCGAGCGCTGCGCGATAACTACGCAGTGCTTCTTCGCGACTGAGCTTCAGATCGACGATCGGCAATGGGTAATCGCGTCCCAGCACCAGACCTGCTTTCTGCAGCATGGCTGGCGGCGCTGCCCAGGGTTCATGCAGCCAACGTGTGGGCAGTCGCGCGAGCTCCGGCACATGGCGACGGATGTAGTCGCCGTCGGCATCGAAACGCTGGGACTGCAAAACCGGATTGAAGATCCGGAAGTAGGGCGCGGCATCGGCGCCGCAGCCTGCGACCCATTGCCATCCAAGCGTGTTGTTCGCGAGATCCGCATCGACCAGCGTATCCCAGAACCAGCGAGCGCCAACCCGCCAATCGATGTGCAGATTCTTGGTGAGTAGCGAGGCGACGATCATCCGCACGCGATTGTGCATCCAGCCTGTGTGCCACAGCTGGCGCATGCCAGCATCGACGATGGGAATGCCGGTGCGCCCGCGTCGCCATGCTTCGAGTCGGCGCTTGTCGCGCGACCAGCGGATGCGTCCGAAACGAGCGTCGAGAGGCTGTTCGGGCGTATGCGGATGGTGATACAGCAGGTGCTGCGCGAATTCGCGCCACGCCAGTTCGCTGAGAAATTTCTGGCGCCGCCCCGCGCTCTGCGCTGAACCACTCGATAGCGAGACGTATAGCTGTCGCGGACTGATTTCGCCGAAATGCAGATGCGGCGACAGTCTGGAGGTGCCATCGATCCCGGGTTGATCGCGCCCTTCGATGTACTCATGGATACCGTGCCGCTCGAACTGACGCACTCGTTGCAAAGCAGCGGCTTCTCCGGGTTTCCACGCCGCCGCGATACCGGTGTCCCATGCAATGCGTGGCAGAAGGTCCAGGTGAGCGAGTTCGGCGCTGTCGGGCGACTTGAATGGCACAGGTATCTTGCGTGGCGCCCTCGATGGGCTTCCCATGCTCGTCGCTTCTTTTTGCAGTGCTCGCAAGAAGGGCGTGAATACGCGATACGCAGTGCCGCTCGCGGTTTTCACGCGCTCGGGTGGCACCAGCAGGTTGCCATGCAAGGCGGTGAGCTCGATGCCGTTGACATCCAGCGCATGTCGAACCAGTGCATCTCGCTGCCGCATCGCAGGCTCATAGAGCGAGTTACAGCACACAAGCGTGGCGCCCGTTTGCTTGGCCAATGCGAGCAATGCGGCCGCACTGGAATCCCTGCGCAGCACGAGCGGACTGCCGTGCTTGCGCAGCGATTCATTCAAAGCGGCCAGACTGTGATGCAACCACCAACGACTGGCAGCGCCCGGTTGCCACGGTGCTTCCTCGTCAGGTGCATGGATGTACACCGGCACGATCTGACGCGCATGCTCGAGCGCATGCTGCAGCGCCGGGTTGTCCGTCAGCCGCAGGTCGCGTCGAAACCAAACGAGTGCCACCGCATGCGTTGTCATGTGTGCAAACAGAAAAGGCCTGCACCCGCGCGGGGCACAGGCCTTCGTGGGCGCTCGTCGGCAGGAGACTAAGCGGCAGCCTGCAGCGCCGCGATGCGTTCTTCGAGCGGCGGATGCGTCATGAAGAGCCGCTTGATGCCGGTCACCATGTCGCCGCTCGCGACGTGACTGACCTCATGGCCCAGGACGGCCTCGATCTCTTCCTGCCGCATGGTGTCGAGTAGGCCGCTGCCCGATTGCGGAGGCATGGTTCAAGAAGCCCCATCCTGTCCTGGCGCGCCACTTTCTCCGGTCGTTCCCCCACTGCGCAGGGGAAGGGACGCTCAGCCATGAGTCAGGGGACTCTCAATCCTCGTCCCGATCCGAGTAATCGTCATCCTCGTCGTCGTCCCAGTCGTCGTCTTCGTCCTCGTCCCAATCGTCCTCGTCTTCTTCCTCTTCTTCTTCTGCGTCGTCCTCATCATCCTCTTCGACGTCGTCGGACCAGCCTTCCGGCTTCTCGGCTTGTTCGAGGTCGAGCTCGTGCCACGTGTCCAGGTCGATCTCCTCGATGTCACCGTTCTCGTACTGAATCTCGACGATCTCCTCGTCGGGATCGACCGACAGCACTTGGAAGACCTCGTTTTCTTCGAGATCTTCGTACCACTTTCCCGCAACCGGGTCGTAGTCTCTTCCCACGTGACACCTCAAACATTGAATCAGCCGCGACGGACGTCCAGCAGCCTCGCTACGATCAGCTAAGTCCGACAGGCTGCTAGGCGAGCGGATATTAGGATGGCCCCACCGTGGCAGGCAACAGAGGCAACGCACGCTCGCGTCACGATTCGTTCACGACGCGATATCCCGCATGGGACCAAGGTGCAATGGTTGCATCTGTTAGACTCCGCGCCCGCATCGCGGCTCAACCCACGGCTGACGCAGCCTCAACCTGCGCACAGCAACGCATGAACGAGTCGATTGCTCCATGTCCGAGCACGAACAACAGCTCAATCCCCTCACACACGCGCGCCGCATCGTCATCAAAGTGGGTTCCGCGCTCCTGGTCGAGGACAACACCGGGCAGCTGAACCGCGTTTGGCTCGAAACGCTGGCCGACGATATCGGTCGCTTGCGCGGCCGCGGCCAGGAAGTGGTGCTCGTGTCGTCGGGGGCGATCGCGCTCGGGCGCCGCGAGCTCAAGCTGCCGCCGGGCCGTCTGAAGCTGGATGAGAGCCAGGCCGCCGCTGCCGTCGGTCAAATCCGGTTGGCTCACGCCTGGAAGGAAGTGCTGCAGGCGCATGGCTCGCCCGTCGCGCAGATCCTGCTGACGTTCGGTGATACCGAACAGCGGCGCCGCTATCTCAACGCACGCAACACCATCGGCACATTGTTGCGACTCGGTGCCGTGCCCGTCATCAACGAGAACGACACTGTCGCCACGGCCGAGATTCGCTACGGCGACAACGATCGGCTCGCCGCGCGCGTGGCGCAGATGATCAGTGCCGATTGTTTGCTGCTGCTCTCCGACATCGACGGTCTCTACACCGCAGATCCGCGGCGGGACGCCGGGGCGCAATTCATTCCGGTCGTGCGCGCCATCACTGCGGATATCGAGCGCATGGCCGGCGGTGCCAGCTCGGAGGTGGGTTCCGGCGGAATGGCGACCAAGATTGCCGCCGCAAAGATCGCCGTGGCGGCGGGGTGCCATATGTGCATCTCCCTCGGACGCGAGCCGCATCCCGTGCACCGGTTGGAAGAAGGCGTCCGCTGCACATGGTTCTACCCGAGCGCGAATCCCGGCACCGTGCGCAAGCAATGGATCGCAGGCACCTTGAAACCGGCCGGCGAGGTACGACTGGATGCCGGCGCAGTCGCGGCATTGCGGTCGGGTAAAAGCCTGCTGCCGGCGGGGGTGACAGAGATCGTCGGACGGTTCGATCGCGGAGATGCATTGATCGTGAGGGATCCCGCAGGCGTCGAGATCGCGCGCGGCCTGTCTGCGTATTCGAGCGTGGACGCGGAGCGGATCCGGGGACGTAAGTCCGGTGAGATCGAAGCGCTGCTGGGTTTCCGCGGGCGCGACGAGCTGATTCATCGGGACGATCTGGTGTTGACGGGATAGCGGCCGGATCGGTCAGCTGGCTTGCTGGCCAGAACTGACGTGGCTTTCCTTACCTCTGGCCAGCCGGCCAGCTCGCCAGCAGGCCGCGTCCTGCCGCTACAATGGCCATCCCAAGTCCTTCGGCCGGAACTCCCATGTCTGCCGCAACCCATGCTGTCGTGGATCTGCCTGCGCAAATGAATGCGCTGGGTCGGGCTGCCGTTGCAGCGGCGCACGAGCTGGCGTCGGTCTCGACAGCGGTCAAGAACGAAGCATTGCGTGCGATGGCCGCAAGCCTGCGTGCCCGCCGCGAAACACTGCTCGCCGCGAACAAGTCGGACATGCAACGGGCGAGCGAGCGTGGTGTGTCCGGGGCGATGCTCGACCGCTTGATGCTGGACGACAAGCGCATCGAGGCGATGGCGCGCGGGATCGAAGAGATCGTCGCCCTGAGCGATCCGATCGGCAGCGTGATCGCAGAATGGACCCGGCCCAACGGTCTGCGCATTCAGCGCGTACGCGTCCCGCTTGGAGTGGTCGGAATCATTTACGAGAGTCGCCCCAACGTCACAGCGGATGCCGGCGCGCTGTGTCTGAAATCCGGTAACGCGGTGATCCTGCGCGGCGGCTCGGAGAGTTTTCATTCCAGCCGCGCGATTCATGGCTGCCTCGTCGAAGGTCTGGAACGTGCGGGCTTGCCTGCTGCGGCAATCCAGCTCGTGCCCACGACCGACCGCGCTGCAGTCGGGTATCTGTTGTCTTCGATGACGGAGTACATCGATGTCGTCGTGCCGCGCGGTGGCAAGAGTCTGGTCGCACGCGTACAGCAGGAAGCGCGCGTGCCGGTGATCGGGCATCTGGAAGGCAACTGCCACGTGTATGTGGATCGCGACGCGGATGTCGCGATGGCGTGCGAGATCGTGAAGAACGCCAAGCTGCGTCGTACCGGCATTTGCGGTGCGGCCGAGACTGTGCTGTTCGATCGCGCGGCGTTGGACAAGCTGCTCGTGCCCGTGACGCGCACGCTGCTCGATGCAGGTTGCGAAGTGCGCGGCGATGAAACCGTGCGTACCGCAGATCCGCGAGTGCGTCCTGCCTCCGAGGAGGATTGGTCCACGGAATATCTCGATGCCATCATCGCAGCGCGCGTCGTGGACGGAGTCGACGCAGCGCTGGAGCACATCGAGCGCTACGGGTCGGCACACACCGATGCCATCGTGACCGACAACACCGCCACTGCCGAGCGCTTCCTGAATCGGCTCGACAGCGCCATCGTCCTGCACAATGCCTCGACGCAGTTCGCCGATGGCGGCGAATTCGGCATGGGTGCAGAAATCGGCATTTCGACCGACAAGTTTCATGCGCGCGGTCCGGTCGGAGTCGAGCAGTTGACCAGCTATAAATATGTCGTCCGCGGCAGCGGACAGGTACGTCCCTGATCATGTCGACACCGGGTTCCTCCTTGCTTCGCCGGCTCCTTCTCATTGTCATCGCTCTCGTCGCGCTGCCAGCCAGCGCGCAAACGTCGAGAGAACCGCTGGTCGACACGCTGGCGAAAGAAGTTCAAGAGGCGCGCGCACAAGATGTGCCGGCACTCGCTCCCAATGCCTTCAAGGATGCCAGCGAGGCACTCGAAGCCGCGCAGCAGGATCTGCAGAAAGGGCGCAAGTCCGAGCGCATTCGCGAGCGAGCCAATGCCGGCCTTGCGAGCATCCGTACGGCGACTCAAGTCGCAACCCGCGCGCGCGAGACCTTCGCGAGCATGGTGCGGACGCGGACGGATGCGCTTGCGGCGAAGCCCGCGCAGTACGCCGCCGAGAGTTGGGCGAAAGCAGACGAGCGTTTCCGCGATGCGATGAGTCGTTCCGAACGCGGCGATGCGAATGGTGCTCAGCGTCGCGCAGCCGAATCCGAAGTCCTGATGCGCGAGGCCGAGCTCGAGGCCATCAAGAATCGCGTGCTGGGTCAGGCACGAACACTGATTGCTCAAGCTCATGCAGCCAAGGTGGAAGACGTCGCCCCGCAAACGCTGGCGAATGCCGAGCGGCTGTTGGGCCAGGCGGATCACGAAATCTCACGCAACCGGTACGACCTCGCCGTGCCCGAGTCCATGACGAAAGAGGCCGAGTACGAGGCGCGTCACTCGATTTATCTGGCGCAACTGATTCGCGATGTGCTGAAGAAGGAGAAAGACGATCAGCATGGGATGGAGAACATGCTGCTGGCCTATGAGGGGCCGCTGCAGAAGATTGCCGTGGAAGTGAACACCACCGCGCGCTTCGACAGCAATGCGCAGACGGCGATGCAAGCAATACTGGACGGCGTGCAGCAGCGAACCCAGGAGCTCACACGTACGCGGCAGGAGCTCGAAGATCGCAACAGTGAGGTCACCGAGCTCAAGGCGCAGATGCAGCGTCTGGAAGATCGACTCGGAGGCGTTTCCGAAGAGCGCCTGGCATTGCAGCGGCGAGTGTCGGAACAAGAAGCGTTGCGAGCGAATGCCGCGGCCATCGAGGCATCGTTCACGCCGAACGAAGCGCGTGTGTATCGCCAGGGCGATGATGTGGTGATCTCGCTCACTGGCATCAACTTCGGCGTGGGACGCAGCACGATCGCTGCAGCCAGTGAGGCGCTACTGAAGAAAGTGCAGGAGGCGATTGCCCGCTTTCCCAACGCATCCTTCGTCGTTGAAGGGCACACGGACGCGAACGGCAGCGATTCCCAGAATCTGTTGCTGTCTCAGGACCGAGCCGACGCAGTCAAGGACTACCTGGTGCGCAACGCGGGCGTGAACGTCGAACGCATCAGCTCCATCGGCTACGGCGAAGCGCGTCCCGTGGCGTCGAACGAAACGAGTGAAGGGCGCGCGCGCAATCGTCGTATCGACCTGATCATCCGTACGGCGCATTGAGCTGCAGATCCCGTGACCACGCTCTACGGCATCAAGAATTGCGACACGATGAAGAAGGCGCGTGCATGGCTCGATCAGCACGGCGTCGCTTATGACTTCCACGATTACAAGGTCGCAGGCGTCGATCGGGCGCACCTGGAGCGGTGGTCGCAGCAGGTGGGTTGGGAGCTGTTGTTGAACCGTGCGGGAACGACCTTTCGCAAGTTGCCTGACGCCGACAAAGAAGGCATCGACAAACCGAAGGCGTTCCAGCTGATGCTGGCGCAGCCTGCGCTGATCAAGCGTCCTGTGCTGGAGATCGGCAACGACGTGGTCGTGGGCTTCAAGCCGGACCTGTATACCTCGGCGACGCGCACGCGCTGACAACACCGATCCGTGCGTGGAACAGGGGGCGCAGCATGCCGGACAACGTCGATGCCGCCCGAACGCACTCCAGCATCCCTCGCGGAGCTCTCCCCGGCAGCTACAAGCGCCTCTTCGTCGGCGGTGAATCCAGCCTGAGACGGAAGTTGTTCGTGCGCGCGGCCGTCGTGGTCGCGTTGTACCTCACCGTGGTCGGGATGTTCTGGTTCGATCGCGATGGTCTGGTCGATCACCACGATCGCGACGTCAGCTTCCTCGACGTCGTGTACTTCGCCGTCGTGACCGTCACGACCGTCGGCTATGGCGACATCGTGCCGGTCACTCACACGGCGCGCACGATCGACGCGCTGCTCGTGACTCCCATCCGCCTGTTCATCTGGCTGATCTTCCTCGGCACCGCTTACCAATTGGTGCTACAGCAATTCATCGAGGACCTGCGCATGCGCATCCTGCAATCGAAGCTTCGCGACCACGTGATCATCGCAGGGTTCGGCCACTCCGGCCGGTGTGCGGCCGCCGAGTTGGTCGCGCGCGGCACGGATAAGAAACAGATCATCGTGATCGACCGGAATCAGGCGCGCATCGAAGAGGCGGCGGAGCAGGGCTATATCGGCCTGCTGGGCGATGCGAGCCGCGAAGACTCCCTGCGCGAAGCCATGTTGAATACCGCACGCGCCTTTTTCGTCTGCACCGATCGCGACGATACGAATGTGTTGATCGTGCTGACCGCGCGTCACCTGTCGACGCGGGTTCGAATCGTAACGCGCGTCGAGGAAGCCGAGAACGAGAAGCTGCTGAAGCAAAGCGGCGCGAACGCAACGGTACTGCCGTCGCGCGTGGGTGGGCTGTTGATGGCGGCGTCGCTGGACAGCTCTGCGCTCCTGGCCTATGTCATGGATCTCGTCACTGTGGGCGGTCGCGTCACACTGATCGAGCGACAGGCCGAGTCGCACGAAGTCGGCAAAGCGCCGCGAGAGGTCACGGACGAACTGATCGTGCGCGTGACGCGCCACAACGAGGAGCTGAACATTTACGATCCGAATGTTCGCATCGCTGCAGGCGACACGCTGGTCGTCATCGCCCGCTAGTGGACCGTGACTTCGGTCCCCTCCCCTGCGCAGCGGGGGGGTTAGGTGGGGGGCGTTTGGATGAGTGATTTTCTTCGCAGACCATGAATCCGGAACAGCTGAACGACATCGCCGCCATCACTCTCGCGCACTACAACAGCCGCTCAGAGGACTTCCGCGCGGGCACGATCGACCACGACGTGACGCAGAACATCGCGGCACTGCTCGAGCACATCGAAGCACAGCCGCCGTTCACACTGCTCGATTTCGGTTGCGGGCCCGGTCGCGACCTGCGCGCGCTTGCGC
>DATELY010000023.1:0-6178 GCA_035276085.1 Steroidobacteraceae bacterium
TTACGCACATAACCGAACTCCGGACGCGCCGCGAGTACGAGCGCTGGCACCGCCTGGCTCACGATCTGCTCGGTGCAGGCGTACGGGTAGTTCGCCAGATAGCTTGCAAAGCCGTGCGCGAATCCCAGTGGCAACACAGAGACACCCGCTTCGAGCGTGCGGTAGTGCGGATAGAGCGCGCGCGTGAGCTGCACTTCCCGACTGCGCTTGTCGAGCACACCCGCCTGCAGTTGCGTCATGTACGGCGTCGCGGGGCGGATACTCAGATCGATGCGTCGCTGCGCACGGCCACCCGCGGTGCTGGCCGAGAACGTCAATACACCCGCGCCCAGGCGATCCTGAGCACGCACCCTGAAGCGCACCGGAGCTTCGCGGCCCTCGGCGATGACGACGTCCTGCCTGGGCGCCGCGAGCACTTGCAGACCTGCATCGGTCTTCAGCTCCACTTGCACGGTGGCCTTCGCGCCGGAACCTTCGACGTTGTTGGACACACCCACGCTCACGTCGAATTCATCTCCGGGCGTCACGGTGGTGGGTGCATTCGGCGACAGCACGAAGTCGCCGCGCACGAGCGTGCGTGCGTCGGCCACACCGATGCGCTCATCGGCAACCGCGACCGCGAACACGCGCAACGTGCCGTTGAAGTAATCCGGCACGGCGTAGCTCACTTCGCGCATCGTCGCGTCGCTGTCGAGAATGCCGGACCAGAACACGACCGGCGGCTCGCCTTTGCGGCGGAACGGATTCAGATGCTTGCCCAGCAAGCCTTCCGCATCGCCGCCCGCCGCCGCATTCAAGTTCAGATGGCGAAACTCCGGCAGGAT
Organism: Steroidobacteraceae bacterium; assembly: GCA_035276085.1. Lineage (GTDB taxonomy): Bacteria > Pseudomonadota > Gammaproteobacteria > Steroidobacterales > Steroidobacteraceae > DATELY01. The sequence continues at coordinate 825 of DATELY010000023.1, forward strand.
CAGGTCGAGAATCTGCGTGGTCGAGACTTCGAGCGCGCGTTTCTGGAAGAAATAGCCCAGCGGATCGGGCGCACGATACTTCGCAACCTGCAGAATGCCCTCGTCCACGGCGAACAGCACGATGCGCGCAGGCCGATCGGTGCGATACCGCAGCTGCAACGGCGCACCCGGCTTCACGAGCGACGCCACCTCGAGCTGCACTTTCTCGCGACGCGCATCCGTTGCAATCGAGAACGCCTGCACCCCATGCGATAACGGGCTCGTATAGATCTCGCTCGAGCCCGGATCGCGCACGAAGCTCACCGCCACATACGCGTTGCCTTCCAATCCCTGCGGCAGGCGAATGCGTTGCACGCTGCTGGTCGTGCTCGTCTTGAACCAGCGCCATGCATGCACGCGCTCCCGCTCGATCGTGATCAATCCCGCACCCGCGTACGGTGCTCGGATCGAGACTTCGATCTCCTCGCCCGGCGCGTAGTCTTTCTTGGCAAGCGCAAGCTCCAGCTCCGCGTTCTTCTCCAAGGCACGCGTGACGTTCGCTGCGCCTGCAACCTGATACTCCACGCGCGTGAGCGCCTGTCCCGCCGCATCGCGGACCACATAGGCAAACTGACCCGGTGCATCGGTGGCGACGTTCACAACATGCCCCGTCGCCGCGAGATCGATCGGCTCTTCCGCGATCACGCTCTCCTTGCGGCGCGATTCGTATTTGTAGATGCCGCTCGGCTGCCGCATGAGCACCGAGACGTACTTGATCTCGACGCGCTGGAGCTCGAGCCCCTTCACGGCCGTCGGCTGCGCCTGCGGATCGATGGCGATCAATTGCACTGCACGTTTCGAATCGCGGCTGAGATAGTCGAGGTCGCCATCGGCCTTGTAGCCGACGAGGTACGGCAGGTTGGACACCAGCTGTGTGACTTCTGCGCTCACAGCACGCCCACCATCGGCTTCGAAGCCCTGCGTCAGCACGTGCACGCGATACGTCGCGCGCGCAAAGCGTTGCAGGTTCAGTGGCAGCTTCGCCTCGCCGTTGACATCCGTCGTGACTTCACCGAGCGCCTCGCTGAAGCCTTCGCGCGCGTACTGCGGATCGAAGAAACGATAGTCGGGATACTGGCGCAAGGCCGGGAACTGCGGACTCAATGTCATCTGCGCGGTGATGCGGCGATTCTCGGCAGGCGTGCCGAAGAGGTTCTCCAGTTTTACTTGCGCGACGAGGTCCGCCGGCCGCACCCAACCATCGACGGATTGCGCCGAGAGCGTCGTCTGCATGCGCAACCGGTCCGGCATGAAGTCGCGCACCTGTACCGTCGTGGAGCCGATGAGATCGGCGGAGCGCTGTTGCCGCACGAGCGACAGCGCGACGGTGTACGTGCCCGTGGCAGCACTGACTTGCGTGTCCTGCAGGATCTCACCGAAGCCTGCGGGCCCCGGCACGAACGTCTCGCGGCGAATCACGACACCGCGTGGATCGGTGATCTCCAGACGCAACGGCACGCCATCCAGCGATCCGCTCCAGTTCTGGCTGCGTACGATCGCGCCGATGCGAATCTGCTCGCCGGGCCGATACAGCCCACGATCCGAGAAGAGATATGCCGAGAGCGAACGCTGATCGGCGTTGCTCTCCACACCACCGATGTCGAAGCGGGACAGATCGAGCTGCTGACCGCGCTCATCGAGCGGCAGAAAGGAGCTGTCGCCGCCGCGACGTACGAGATAGAACACCGGCTGCCGTTCGCGTGTGTAGCCTTTCAGATCGGGAAAGCGCACGTGGCCCTGGTCGTCCGTGGTCTCGCCGATCACGGGCAGACCGTTGCGTCCGATCACTTCCACTGTTGCACCTGCCACCGGCTCGCCCGTGGCGATGCTCTGCACGAACACATCGCGCGAGCCGTCGACGGAGCGCTTCGCCAGCAATCCCAGGTCGGTGACGACGATGAGGCGCGCATCGCTCGTCAGCGCCTGCTTCGCGCCATTCCATTCCTGCGCCGCGTAGCCGGCGAGCGGTCGATCGTTCTGCGCATCCCAGGCCTGCACACGCAGCAGGAAGATGCCGCGCCGGTCGTCCTGATCCTTGTGCAGGTATTCGCCGAGGTTCAGCGCTTCGTAGTGTGCCTCGCGCGGTGCAGCGTTGGGCAGCGGGACGACGCGCGTGAAATGCTCCGTGATGTTCGCATCATCGAACGCCCAGTTCTGGAACACGGGCAGCGCAAAGGAGCCGCTCGACTGGCTGATGAGGTGTTGCAACTGACGCGGCAACAGGCGGCCGACATCGAAGCGAATCGCCGGCACGTTGCGCGCGAACACCGTGAGCGTCTTCTCGCCCGACATCGCGAGCAGCGAGCCCTGATGCAGGATCGAGAGCTCACGCGGAAACTCAGGCACCGACAGAATACGTTCGACCGTATCGCCCAAGACGTAGCCGCCAAACGACTTGAGACCGCGCTCGACGCGCACGTACAGCTGCCTGCCCGGCTCGGCTTCATAGCGGAAGCTGTGCAGCTCGTAGTGATCGCGCTCTCCGGGAATCGGCTTCAACTCCAGCCGCGTTTCCGGCGTGAGCACTTCCGGGCGCAGATTGGACTCGGACCACTGAAACGGCTGCCCACGGCGATAGCGATCATGCTGCGCCTGAAGCTTCGCATCCGGGTGTTCGAGCGGCAGCAGCCACGCTTTCACTTTGGCGGGCATCTCGCTTTCGAGCACGGAGGACGACGCGCTCACGATCAGCACTTGATTCGGTTCGTTGCGTTCGTCGCGCACGAGATCCAGCGCGAGCTGCTCGATACCCAGACTGTTCAAGCCAGGCACGTCGACCTGCGCCTGCAACGGCTCGGAGGTCTCGTTGCCACCGCGAGCCGCGCGCACGCCGGGCGCAACAGTCAGCTGCAGCCGGCCGCGCTTGGGCGGAATCTCCAGCTCGCCGGTGTGGATGTACGCGTTGAGCTTCAGCTTGTCGTACACGACCGTGTGCGCGGGCGGTGCGAGCTCCCGTTCGCTCGTGTCGGTCACCCGATCGAACATCTTCAGCGCGATGCGTCGCTCGAACTCGGCGGGATCGACCGGATGTGTGAAAGCGACCGTCGCCACGACCTTCTTGTTACGCGCAACCACGGGGTCTTGATGAAACTCGGTGTTCGCGATGCGCGCCTGGAACGCCGGCGCGCGAAACTCGAAGTCGTACGCCTGCAGTCGCACGTGGCCCGCGACGACACGCTTGCCAAGCTCGACCGAGTACCGCTCGCCGACGGGCCAATCGCTCTCGGGCTGGAAGCGCAGCGTCTTGTCGTCATCCCAAGCCCACGTGCCGCGGACGAGAGGTTTGATGTCAATCCCGGAGTGCTTCTCTTCGATGGCTTTGCCGACGGCATCGAGCGGCGCGACGGACGCATTGAAGCGAACGATGAGTGGATTCGGCTTTCCCGGCGGCTCACAGGCATAACAAGTGACAGCAGGCGGCGTGACCGCGAAGCTCACTTCCACCGGCTTGGGCTGCCGCTCATACCACTGCCACAACCACAACCCACCGAGAACAACCACCGCAAAGGCAATCGCACCCACCGCCGTCGCACGCGGCCGATTGCGAGCAACCCCCACTGCACGCACTGCCCCCGAACGCAAACGCAGCGCTACAGCCGCACCCCACACCGGCGGCTGCCAACGCAGCTGACCGAAGATTGCAGCGAACACCCGCCCAACAAACCGCACACCCGCGCTCAGAACACGCGCGCCACGCGCACCAACCCCATTCGATTCGCTCATGAAATCCCCGGCTGCAGTTAGCCGCTTTTAGTTATCGGGGAGAATTGTGCAGGAGAGAGGGAGGGATTGTGGCGAAAGGTGGGGAGGGTTTAGTTAGGCAGCGGAGGCTTCGGGGTGAGATCGGGCGAATGGCGGTTGGAGTGGTTGGTGGAGGGTGAGGTGGTGACGGCTTTCGACCCAAAGCGGTCATGAGAAACCGACCGCGCATACAGGCTCGCGCGATACGTCCAGAGCGTTCGGTGTGCACTCGCGTTGTTCGACAGCGCGCCGGCTGCCGAGGCACTATCGCCTGCAGGCGTCGGCTCGGAGTTCCGTCTCATCCTGAACTTCGGCGTTGTGCATGGTTTGTCGTCCGAGCAGGTACGCCCTGGCATGAGATGTCGCACGGATTTTCCAACGCTGCAACATTTCCACCAAAGAGACAAATGACTGAGGAGGCAATTCCCATGAAGGCGATCGTGATGACGAACCAGGCTGCGGGAACGGCCGGAATGAAGTTGGTGGAGCGGCCCGAGCCACAGGCAGCGATAAACGACGTGGTCGTTCAGGTTCATGCGTCGGGATTCGTCGCGACTGAGTTGGCGTGGCCCTCGACCTGGACCGATCGCCTCGACCGTGACCGAACACCGTCGATTCCCGGACACGAGCTGGCCGGAGTGGTCACCGCCCTCGGCTATGGCACGAGGGGGCTGTCGGTGGGACAGCGGGTGTTCGGCCTCACGGACTGGACTCGCGACGGCACGCTGGCGGAGTACGCGGCCGTCGAGGCACGCAACCTCGCGCCGCTGCCGGGCGACGTCGACTTCACGGTGGGCGCGAGCCTGCCGATCTCGGGCCTGACTGCGTGGCAGGGACTGTTCGAGCACGGCCGCCTTCAGGCGGGACAGAGCGTCCTCGTGCACGGTGCGGCCGGCGCAGTCGGGTCGATGGTGACGCAACTCGCACGAGAGGCCGGCGCCTACGTCATCGGCACCGGACACGCCGCCGACCGTCAGACGGCGCTCGACTTCGGTGCGAAGGAGTTCGTCGACCTCGACAACGATGCGTTGAACGACGTCGGCCGCGTCGATCTGGTGTTCGATGTCATTGGCGGCGACATCGGGAAGCGGTCCGCCGGCCTGATTCGAGCCGGAGGAACCCTGGTGTCCATCGTCGGGCCGCCCGAGGCGCGGCCCGCCGACGGCCTGGCGGTCGACTTCGTTGTCGAGCCCGATCGTGCCCAACTGAGTGAGATCGTCCGGCGGGTGCGGGACGGACGGCTGCGGACGAACATCGGCAACGTCTCGACTCTCGACGACGCCGTCGCCGCATTCAACCCGACCGCGCGGATCAAGGGGAAGACGATCATCCGCGTTCGTCCGTGAGCGACTGGCTGAATGGTCGATGGTCGATCAGTGAGCTTGGCGACTTGAATACCGTAACCGGCCGAAGATGCCGTCCTGCTCCCTGTTCGGGCCGGCCGTGTAGTAAAGCGAGTCTGCATCGCCCAGCGTCACCCCATTGCCAAACGCCAGGCCCCACAGGCCGTCGATGCTGATCGGTTCGCCGGATTCGTTTCGCAGGTAATCCTGAAACGTGCCCGTGATCGGGTC
>DATELY010000024.1:0-118594 GCA_035276085.1 Steroidobacteraceae bacterium
GTTGTCGGACGATGTGTTGAGCTTTGCGCCGCAGGTCGACGGCTTGCTATTGGTCGTATCGGAAGGACACACCCATCGCAACACCGTGGAGAAAGCGGCCGAGGTGCTGTCGGAGATGAACGTCGTAGGCGTGGTACTGAACCGCTCGAACGAGCGGAATGACGCGCAGTATTACTAGCGGCACAGGACGGCTGGTGAGCGAGCTTGCTTGCTGGCCAGAAGGTTCCGCCCGGCTTCCGGCCAGCCGACCAGCAAGCCAGCACGCGCAAGCCTCGGTATCGAATCAGTTGTTACAGGCCCCTGGTGGCGTGCATTCCGGTCCCCTCCCTTGCGAAGCGGGCGACAACTTACGGTGGAGGCTCATCAAGGTCAGCGTCGCGGGCCGCCACCGGCCAGCGGGCGGGAGCCGATCACCACACGTTGATCCGCTGCTTCTTCGTCCAGTGCAATGGCACCCGACTGCTTCTTCAGCGCTGGCAGGTGCGACTCTTCCGGCTCGCACGCATACAGCACGCCGGAAATCGCACTCAACGGCAGCACCAGCACGCGGATGAGAATCGCGACGACCAGCGCGTGCTCATAGTTCACGCCGAGTGCGATCGCCGTGCCGGCGAACGCGCCTTCCAGAATGCCGATGCCGTTGATGGAGAACGGAATCACGGTCGCGACGCCGGCCACGGCGGTGATGAGCGCACATTTCGCCAGCGAGATGGGTTCCCCCGTCCCTGCGAACAGCAAATAGTTGATACCGATCGCCTGCGCCTGAAAGAGGAGCGAAATCGCGATCAGCGGCACGTACGCTGCACGCGCACGCAGCAACAAGCCGACATTGTGTTCGACCGCGGCCAGCCACGGATGGCGCATCAACTGGACGATGCGTGGCCGCAGCGTCGTTGAACGCAACGCAGCGACGAGAACGACGGTCGCAGCGACGCCCGCGAAGAACACCCCCAGGAAGGCGCGAGCAAACGCATGCTCGCTCGCCAGGACCCACGCACCGCAGAGGCCGAATACGAGCAGCACCGCGAGGCCAATCAAACGTTCGACGATGACCGCCGACAACGCACGTGAGCGAAAGCCGTCGATCGGAATCGTGCGATACACGCGATAGGCATCGCCGCCGATCGATGTCGGCAGGAGATTGTTGAGGAAGAACGCAATCCAATACACGCGCGCGAGCAGGCGGTACGGAAAATGCAGATCGTGCAGGATCAACGCCCACTGCCATTTCCACGCGCTGATGAACAACTGCACCGCATACGCGAGCAGCACCAGCAAGGCAACCGAGAGCTCTGCGCGCCACAAATGCTCCGGCAAGCGGGACCAATCGGCCCACCAGACCAGCATCGCGAGAAAGATCAGCGAGACGATGACTTTGAGCGCGCGACGCATGCGTCAGGCCGCGCTGACTTGAGGTCCACCCGACAACTCGAGCCGTAGTTGCTCGCGGGGTTGCTGCAGGATCGCCATGCGATACCACAGTTCCGCGTTGATCAGCAGCCACAGTCGATTACCGTGGTCCGCGCGTCCCGAGAGATGCTGTTGCATCAATGTGGACACTGCTTCCTCGTTGAGGAGGCCGGCACGAATCAACTCCGCATGCTCGAGATATTGCCGCGAGAGCTGACGATATTCATGCCGCAGGATGTAAGGCAGGGCGGAGGAGAACCCCTGTTTCGGCCGTTCGATAATCTGGCGCGGCAAGTAGCGTGCAGCGAGCTTGCGCTGGATGTAGCGCAGTGAACGACCCCGGATCTTCAAATTCACCGGCAGGCTCGCGGCGAACTCTGCCAGACGATGATCCATGAACGGGCTGCGTGCCTCCAGCCCATGAGCCATGGTCATGCGATCGGTGATCATCACGGGATGATCCGGCAGACGTACACAGCTGTCCGCGTACAGCATGCGATCGATCGGCTGCCCGTCGCCCGCTTCGAAGGCGTCCTGCAGTGGCGCCTCGGCATGGGCGTTGAACAATTGCGTGCGCACCTCGGCAGAGAAGAGCTGTGCCCGGGCAATGATGTCGAAATAGAAGTAGCTCAGGCTCGCCGCATAGCGGGCACCCCCTTCGGTAAAGGAGATGGTGTGCAGCCACTGCAATTGATGTGTAAAGCTCTTGTACCACCGCGCCTTTGGCATGAACGACAGCGCCGGCCCCAGGACGCGACGTCGCAAACCGACAGGCAGGCGACCGTAGTGATTGGCATACACATTGCCGTAATAGCGATCGTAGCCGCCGAACAGCTCATCGCCGCCATCGCCGCCGATCACGACTTTCACGTGTTCGCGCGCAAGGCGCGCCACTTCATACGTGCACAACGATAAGGGATCGGAGGGCTCATCGAGATGCCAGATCAGGTCCGGCAGCAAGCGCGTGAGGCTCGGCGAGATCGTGCGTTCGTGATGATCGGTGCCATACATGCGCGCGACGGCTCGCGCGTGCGGCGCCTCATCGAAGCGCTCATACGGCAATCCCATCGTGAAGGTCGGCAGGTGTTGCACGCCTTCCTGCTTGGCGAGCATGGCAACGAGCAGACTCGAGTCCAGCCCACCGCTCAAGAACGCGCCCACGGGTACGTCGCTCACGCGATGCAATCGCAGCGACTCGCCCACCTGTGCCTCGAGCTCATCCACGAGCTGATCTTCCGAGCCCGACCGCTTGGGCGTGAAGCGCAGGCGCCAGTAGCGTTTGATCTGCGGCACGCGCCCGTGTTCGACGATCATCATGTGCGCCGGCGGCAGCTTGCGGACACGCTTGAACATCGTGAGCGGCGGGGCGATCAGGCGCAGTGCGAAGTATTGATCGAGCGCGTGCAAGTCGAGCTCGCGCGCGGTCGGGTCCAGCGCCAACAGCGATTTGATCTCGGACGCAAAGGCAAGCCGATCGCGATCCTGCAGATAGAAGAGGGGCTTCTGTCCCAGATGATCGCGAGCTGCGAGCAAGCGCTTGCGTTCCGCATCCCACAACACGAACGCAAACATGCCGCGCACGCGCTCGAGCAGTGCGTCACCGTGCGTCTCATACAGCGCGATCAGCAGCTCGCAATCGCTGTGCGTGAGAAATCGATAGCCGCGCCGCTCCAGATCGTGGCGCAGCTCGCGATAGTTGTAGATCTCGCCGTTGCAGACGAGCTGAATCGTATTGCGCTCGTTGCGCAGCGGCTGGCGTCCGCCGGCCAGATCGATGATGGACAACCTGCGGTGACCGAGCGAAACCAACCCGTCGTGATATTCGCCTTCGCCATCGGGACCGCGATGCCGGAGTGCATCCAGCATGCGCGCCATCTCCTGGGACGGATGAGCGCGGTGCCCGAGGATGGCGGCGATGCCACACATCGATGGCGTCAGCCTGCGCGCTTGCGGACAGCCACGCCGGTGCCGACGGCACGACGGCGCAACGCGCTGTCGAAGATGGATTCGTAGGCCGTGGCACAGCGATCGATGAAGAACGCTTCGACCAGCCTGCGATTGTGCGTGCCCATGGCGAGGCGCACTTCGCGATGCTGCGAGAGGTCCCTGACCGCGCGCGTGAACGATTCCAGGTCGTTGAGCTTGACCACGAAGCCGGTTTCGCCGCTCTTCAGGAAGTCCGTCTGGCCGCCATGGTCATAACAAACGACCGGCAACCCGAATGCCATCGCTTCGAGGAAGACGAGGCCGAAGCCCTCGTGCTGGCTGCTGGAGATGAAGGCGTCGGCCACCGACAACGCACGATACTTGTCCTCGTCACTGACCTGTCCGAGCAGATGCACGCGCTGACTCACGCCCGCAGTCTCGGCCGCCGCGCGAATCGTGGCCGCTTCGGGACCATCGCCGACGATCAGTAGGTGTGCGTTCGCAACGCCGCTATTCTCGAGTGCGGTGACGAGTTGCTCGGTGCTCTTGCGCGCCACGAGGCGACCGATGGTCACCGCGACGAAGGCGTCTTCCGGCAACTTGAATTCGGCGCGGGTCGCAGGCGGGACGCTCGGCGGGCGTTCGATGCCGAGTGGAATCAATTCGACCTCCCGCGCCACGCCGTAGATGTCGCGCACGTGCTCGACCGTGTTCTGCGATTGTCCGACGACGTGATCGGCTGCACGCAGCATCCAGCGGATCGGTGCACGCAACCAGCCATGCCGATGCGGGGAGCTGCGCTTGCTCGGATCGTACAAGTCGCCACCGTGGACGGAGAGCACGTGCGGAACGCCATACGTGGCGGCGAGCACGTGTCCGACGGGACCGGTGGGCACCACGAAATGCGTGTTCACGATGTCGAAGCGCGCATTGCGCAACCCGAGCCCCCGCACTGTCGCACTCGGCAGATAGGCGAACATGGACGGGAAATTGGCGACCGCCAGCTGTCGCCTGAAAAATACGGGGGCACGCAGCACGCGGACGTTCGATTCGATACTCTCGCTCGGCAGATCGAGCGCGCGGGACGTCAGGACGGTAACCTCATGCCGTCTCGCCAAATGGCGCGCGAGCGCTGCCATGACGACCCCGCCGCCCCCGCCCAAGGGCGGGTACTCGTAGTTACAGAACAGAATTCGCAAGGAAATTTTTCTCGTGTGGAGCGTTAAGCCAGAAGCGGGTGGGCCGGTCATCTAACGTGTGAACCCTGACCGGTGTTGCATGAGCAGAGTGAAATTCATTACGAACCGCAGTCGTTCTTTCCGACTGCACAGCGGAGTTGAGCATGTCGGCTAATCCCCAGCGCGATCCGGTGGCGACTGTGCCCAGCGCATCCATGCCGTTGCAAGGCACCTCGAGTGCGAGCGGCGCGCAACCCCGGAAGCTGGCCGCGCGGCTGGAGCCGTTCGACTCATATTGGCAGGCGCCCAAGGACGTGGAGGGCGGTTTCAAGGCATTCACTGCGTATTACCGCGCCAACTACTTGAATCGTCTGCCGCAGGACCGGGCAGCGCGCATTCTCGTGATCAGCTGCGGGCCGGGCTATCTCGTCGAGATGTTGGTGCGCGAGGGCTATCGCAACGTGGTCGGGATCGATTCCGACCCCGGGAAGATCGCGGTTGCGCACAAGCACCGGCTGCCCTGTGAGACAGCCGAGGCGTTCCCGTACTTACTGGCCCACCAGCGTGCCGAGTTCGACGTCATCATCCCGGAGCAGGAGCTGAATCACTTGACGATGGACGAGACGATCGAGTTTCTGCAACTCTGCCGCGGCGCCCTGAAGCCGGGTGGACGCGTCATCGTCTACGCCATGAACGGGGCCAATCCACTGGTGGGCTCCGAGAACCTGAGCCACAACATCGATCACTTCTATCTGGTGACGGAATACAGCCTCGAGCAACTTCTGCAGCTGGGCGGTTTTCGCAACGTACGGCCGTTTGCATTGAAGCTCTACGTGTTCTGGAAGAATCCGCTGAACTACGTCGGACTTGCCGTGACGAGCCTGCTCGAGCTGAGCATGCGCATCATCTACAAGCTGTACGGCAAGAAAGTGACGATCCTTGCAAAGAAGATTGGGGCAGAGGCGGAGAATTGATGGGGGCCTGGGGCCTGGGACCTGGGACCTGGGACCTGAGGCAGGGGAAGAAGTAATGGGTACGGACGTCTTCCTCAAGCCTCAAGCCTCACACCTCACACCTCACACCTCACACCACCTCTCACAACTCCCCCTTCGCCCGATACCACTCGGCCGTTTCTCTCGCTCCCTGCGCGAACAGCACCTGGGCCGTGAAGCCCAGTACGTTGCGGGCCTTGGCGGTCGAGAACAGAAAGCTCTTGCGGAAAAAGTCCAGCCGCCTGCGGTGCAGCGGCGGCTGAATGCCCATGGGTCGCAGCAGCGTTTCCATTGCAACTGCGCCGGCAAGAACAGGAAGCAGGGGTACGCGGCCACGAGGCGTCGCTCTTCCCATGGCGCCGGCGATGCAGTCGACCATCTCCCGAGTGGTCATGACTTCCTGCCCAGCCAGGATGAACGTTTCTCCGGCAGCTGCGGGGTGCGTCGATGCGAGCAGCAACCCGGCGACCACATCATCGACGTGGATGACCTGGCGCCGGTTGTCGCCGGCGCCGATCATCATGAACGTGCCCGATGAAATGGTGCGAAACAGCTTCAGCAGCCGATGGTCGCCGGGACCGTACGTCTCTGAGATGCGGATGACCGTCGTTGCGATCGACTGGCCGTGCGCTGCGCGCACGAGCTGCTCCGCTTCGAGCTTCGTGCGGCCGTAGATGTTCTCGGGCCGTGGTGGCGAGTTTTCATCCAGTACGCCGCGTTCGGCTGAGCCGTAGATGCCGATGGTGCTGCCATACACGAAGCGCTGCACCCGGGCAGTGCGGCTGGCATCGAGCAATACACGGGTGCCGGCGACATTCACATCGTGAAAGTAGCTGTCCGGTACGTTGGCTTCGTGTTGTGCTGCTGCCAGATGGATGACGGCGTCGCAACCGGACACCAGGGTCGCGGCAAGGTGCGGATCCTGCAGCACACCTTCGATCGCGTCGATGCCGGCGCTTGCGAGCTCGTGATGCCGGGTGCGTTCGGCCGCCGTGTTGCGCTGGCCCGCCGCGGCTACATCGAAGCCCTGCTGACGCGCATGCAAAGCGACATGCGAGCCGATGAATCCCGTGGCTCCGGTCACCAACACGCGCATGACAGGTCAGGTCGCGTATTGAGGTTGCGCGTCGAGCGCAGGCGCCTCCGTCGTTGCAGCGGCGACCGCGTGATGACGCCGCAGCGATTGGTCGGTTTGCGAGAGCTCTTCCATCCGCCTTCGATCCGACCAGCCAAGCAGCTGCTGCATCCTTGCGGCCGCCATGTCCAGCGCGCGTGCACCCGGATGGGAGCCGGACCCCATGTCGGTGCGACGCAGAACGACATCCTCCAGGTGCACGGCCATTTCGGAGCGCACCGCGTGGGTGACTTCCGCGAGCAGCGTGTCCGTGGGTCCGAGACGCTCGCGTTCATTCGCATTCTCCGCGGCAAGGGCAAGCAGCTGCGTGTACTCCGTGCCGTGATTGCGCAGTAGCGCATCCAGCGAACGCGCCGTGATGTGCGCAGGCCGCGCCAACTGTGCACGACTGCGCAATGCCGCCGTATCGGGAATATCACCGCCGATGAGCGGCAGATTCGCCGTGTTGGGTGGGTGCGGTGCTTTCGGCATCTGCCGTAACAACAAATCGAGCGCCTGGGCCGCGTCGGCGCGTGCGGTCGTGAACCGGATGCCGATGAGCGTGACCAGACCTTCGATGCCGTGCTTCCGGCGATGATCGATGAAGCGCGATTCTTTGCCGAAGCTCATGTTCTGCGACGTGCTGTTCGCCGCGCCGAAGGGTACGAGCCCGCAGTTCGCATAAATGATCTCCTCGCGTTTCAGTCCGAGCGCGGGATAGGACGCGCTCAGCTCGGCAACCCACTCCTCCAGCTCTGGCTCCTCGATCAGCGCGCTCTCGGGCTTGCCCGCAAACACCTTGTGCCACACACCCACGAGCGTGTACTGACGCCAGGGAACGACGAACAAGTGTCGTGCCGAGCGGCTCAGGACGGCATCCCGATCGCGGCTCTGCCCTTGAACGGCGAGCGCATACGGCGAGGTGGGCGGTCGATTGATGATGAAGTACGCGTCACGCGAGAACACGCCGCGCTTCCAGTTGCGGAAGCGGGCATTCGGCTCGAACAGATATTCCGCACCGGGACCCGCCGCGTTGAGCACCAGATGCGCACGGACATCGAACGTGTCGCCATGCAGACGGTCGCGCACCCGCACGCCTGTGACGCGCTCGCCGGACCACAGGAACTCCGTGGCTTCGGCATGGTTCAAGGCTGTCGCGCCGGCGCGAACGGCGGAATTCACGAACGCAAGCACGAGCCGCGCCGGGTTGTACATCTGACCGTCGTCGAACACGACGGCGCCCGTGAGATTGTCCCGCCGCAAGTCGGGAAAGAGCTCCGTCACTGCTTCAACCGATAACTGTCGCGTCGCGGGGACGCGACGCGCGGGGTCGCCGATGCCCGCGTTACGATCCAGCGTGAACGCGTCGTACACGCGTGCACCCGTGCTGAGGAAAAAGCGACCTTCGCGTCCGCGGCCATACGTCGGGATCACGATGGGCAGCGGTTGCACGAGATGAGGCGCGATGCGCAGGAAGGCGCTGCGCTCGTGTGCCGAGTGACGCAACCGTACGACGTCGGCATGTTGCAGATAGCGAATGCCGCCGTGGACCATCTTGAAGCATTCGGCGGACGCGCCGCTGCCGAAATCGCGCGCTTCGATGAGAATCGTGCGTAGACCTCGTAGACTTGCGTCCCACGCGGCCGCTGCGCCAAATGCGCCACCGCCGATGATCGCTACATCGAATTGTTCATCCGCCGCTGCAGTGGTGTTGCGTTGCATTGAAGGCCCTGGATACCCGCACCAATCGACTCGCACACAACGCGGCAGCCGTCCAAAAGGACGCACTGCCGGAAGTGTTTTGAACATCCGCGCGATTCACCGCCAAACGCATTCGCGCTCGGCAAAGTTCCTACAGCACGCCAGCAATCGGGGGGAACCAAGTGCGACAGACACGAGTTAACCGAAACGTTGTTCCGCAAAATATTCATTAAATCGGACTGAAGCACGATGACGGTCCCCTCCGCGGCGACGCTTCCGCCCGCCAAAGCACCTTTTCTTCACTGGCGGTTCGCGGGCTTGAACCATTCTTTTGCGAATCTCTTTCGAGAGAGTGTAGTGACTCCGCGCGTTGGCGCGTGGGAATGGATGGCATTGATCGCGATCGTGTCCTTCGGTGCCGTGCTGCGCTTCTGGGGGCTTGGCGCGCACGGGCTCGAATACGATGAAGAGACGATGGCCATGCCAGTCATGCACATCATCGAACACGGCACGCCCGTGATGCCGAGCGGGATGACGTATGTGCGCGCCGTCGCCCAGCTCTATCTGATGGCGGGTTCGGTCATGTTGCTGGGGCCCAGCGAGTGGGCCTTGCGCCTGCCGTCGGCGCTCTGCAGCGTGCTGCTGCTGCTCGGCTGTTTTTTCATGGGCCGGCGCTTCCTGCCGCCGGTTTGGAACATCGCCTTCGTCGGGGTCATCGCGATTTCAGCGACGATGATTCTCGATGCGCAAGAGGCGCGGATGTACGTGTTTCTGGTTGCGTGCCTCGTGTGGAGCAACGTGTGCGTGTTCCGTTGGGAGCGCACGGGGCAGCTTCGAGATCTCCTGGCAGCGGTGGTGTTGCTGATCCTCGCGATCCAGTTTCATAGCCTCGCCGTGTTCGGCGCGATGCCGTTGCTCTTTCCCGGCCTGCTGCATGCGGATCGCCGCCGGCTCTTACAAGGCGCGGTCGCGTTCGTCATCGTCGTCGGTGCATTCGCCGTGATTCATCGCTGGGTCGAGAGCTTTTTTCCACCTGCGCAGCTGCATGCCCCGAGCCCGGGAGCGCGGGAGATCGCAGACAAACACGTGTATGCAGATCTGGCACTGCGGTTCTGGCCCCTGGCATTGCTGGTATTGGCTGGCATCGGCTACAGCGTCAACGCGTTGCGCAGGCGAATTGCGGATGTGGGGTTGAGCTCGATTGCGGCGGTCTGCATCGCAGCCGGCCTGTGCGCGCAGCTCCTGGTGCTCTATCACGCTGCCGCCATCTTTCTGACCGTTGGCATGCTGGCCGCGCTGCGCGGCCATGTGCGCGTCACTGCATTGGTGCCCATCCTGGCGCTCATCGTGCTCATGTCGGCCGGGCACATTGTCCTGTTGCACGAGCTTCAGCCTGTCTCGCTGCGCAAGCTCGCGGGCATGTTGCCGGGAGTGCCCAGCATCTGGCCGTACTTCATCTTCGCAAGCTATGCGCCCATTGCGGCGGCGATCGTCGTCGTCGGCTTCGCGTTCGCGCTGTATCGTCTGAGTCGACGCGAGCGCATCAGCGACATGTGGTTGTTCGGTACGTTGGCGATCTGGGCGCCGCTCTGTCTGATCGGGCTGTTCACCTGGTACACACAGCAGCGCTATACGGAATTCGCATTGGTACCGCTGCTGTTGTGTGCGATGACGACGCTGTGGTCGGCGAGCAAAGCAATCGCCCCGTTGCGTGCAGTCCCGCTCGCAGTTCCCACCGCCGCGGCGGCTGCGCTGCTGTTGGGCAATCCCGTCGCGACGGCCGATGTCGTCAATGCGGGTTATCGGATTCATCCGGATCACAAGGGCGCGGCCGAATATGTCCACCGCGTGCATCAGCCGGGCGACATCGTTCTGGCAGAAGATGTCCTGCAACAAACGTATTACCTGGGCCGCGTCGACTACTGGCTCATCGGCGAGCGCACGGCGCAGAAGTTCACGCGCGAAATCGATGGTCGTCGCCTCGACATCTACACGCGCACGCCCGTCGTGACGGAAGCGCAGGAGCTTGAAGCATTGATCGCACTGCACGCGCGGGGCGCCATTTACATCATCGGTAGCGGCGAAGGGCAGGGCGATGGTCGTCGCGTGGCACGGGGTGCAACGCTTGCGCCGTTGCTCGAGCATGCGAATTGGGATGTGGTCTATCGGGGCCGCGACAATTTGACGAAGGTGTGGCGTATTCCGGCGCCCGCGTCAATTGAGCGAGAGGGAATGGCGCAACGGCGTAATGGCGCCAGCAATCACGCGCTTGACGCCGTCTCGCCATGACGCCCTCACGCCATTGCGTGACGAACGTAGGCGAAGTTCCAACTCACCACACCAGGAACATGCGCCGATGGCCGGACTAGCTCACCGAGCAGCACTCGTTTCATTCGCCCGCCTGTGCAATCAGGCGATCGGACTCTTCAGTCCCATCATTCTCGTGCGGCTGCTGCCCGTGTCCGACTTCGGTGCGTATCGCAGCTTCTTCCTGTACTTCAACGTCGTGAGCGTCATGGCGCTGAGCGCCGCGAATTGGAGCTTGCTGTACTTCATTCCTCGGCAGCCCGCGGCGACGTGGCGGATCGTGCGCACGTGTGCCCGCATCGTTGCGATCAGCAGTCTGATCGCGGCCGCGGCGATTTATGCCGTCGACTACGTGAGCGGCGGTCACGTGATCGGCGAACGCATCGATGCCGTGCTCATTTACATGGTGCTGTTCGTCAACCTGGATTTCTGGGAACACCTGGCACTCGCCCGCAAGCGTCCTCTGGCCGTGCTCGGGTACACCGTGGGCCGCTTGGTCGCGCGGATGACCGCGGTGATCACCACCGCGGCGCTGACACACGATGTCGACCGCATCATTCTCGCGCTCATCTGCGTCGAGGCTGTGCGTCTGGTCGTGTCTGGAGTGGTGTGGCGCCGGATGGCCAGCAAGAAGGAGGACGTGAGCGCAGAAGCACCGCCCGTGCGCGAGATCCTCGCCCAGTGCTTGCCGCTCGCACTGTCGGTGCTGGTCAACGTGGTGAATCAGCAGTCCGGCGGGATCATCGTGGACCGACTGATCGGGGAGGTCGGGCTCGCCTATCTCACCGTCGGCACGTATGTCTCATTCGTCGTGTCTTCGGTGCGCAACTCGATCTCCGATGTGTTGCTGCCCGAGATGTCCGGCGCGGGAAGTCTCGCGAGCGAGTCGGCCTTGAACTTGTGGCGGCGCTCGACCGTCGTGTTCGCCATTCTGTTGTTGCCGGTTGCACTCGTCCTGGGCTGTTTCGCCGCGCCCGTGATCGGTGCGGTGTTCTCCGAGCACTACCTGCCCGCCGTGCCGATCTTTCAGGTGTACCTCTTGATGCTCGTGCGTGAGTGTTTCGATTTCGATCTCGCCTTGCGGGCAGCAGGTCAAACGAGCAAGGCATTGTCCGCTCACGTGCTGACATTGGTTCTGAACCTGAGCATGGCGATCGTCTTGGTGCATTTCCTGGGTGTGATCGGTGCCGCCATCGCTGCCGTGACCGCGCGAACGCTCTCGGGGATCTATCTCGCACACAAGGTCGCGGCGATCGTCGGTGTGGCGGTTCGCGCCGTGTTTCCCTGGGGCGATCTGTCTCGCGTCATGCTGTCGGCCGGGCTTGCGGGCCTGGCGCTGTTACCTGCCGTGGCTTACCCGCATTACGGGTGGGCCGGCATCATTTCTTCGACTGCCGTATTTGCAGTTGCCTTCGCGCTTCTCCTGCGCCTGTTCGATGTCGCAGAGATTCGCCGCATATACGCCGTCATCGGCCGCCGTCTTGGACTGCAGCACCCATGAAGTATCTCGTCGCGCTCCTGCTCGTCGTCGTGCTCTTCTGCGATGTGTATCGCATCGGGTTGAGCCTCGGTCCCGGTTTGAGCGTGAAGAATGCGGTGCTCTACATGGCCGCGATGGCGTTCATGCTGCGCATGGTGGTGCAAGGCGGTTTCAAATTCACTTTGCCGCGCCTGCATGGCGCGTTCGCATTCCTGATCGGTTACGCACTGCTGTCGGTGTTGTATCTCGTGTTGATCGTGAAGTGGGAGGATTATCGCGTCCTTCCCGCCGTGATCTCGTTGAAGAGCAATCTCATCGATCACTTCCTGTTCTTCGCGGTCTGCTACTACGGTGCGCAGACCACGTCCGATGCGTTGCGCGTGTTGCGCATTCTGATGTACGTCGTCGTTGCGTCGAGCATCATTACGGTCGTCAATGCGTTGGGTCTGATGACGATCGGTGCGATGGAAATCGGCGACAACGGTCGGGTCGAAGGGGCGCTGGGCGAGCCCAATCAGTACGCATCGTTCCTGGCCACGATGATTCCGCCGCTGGTCGCGGCGTTCGCAACGAGCCGCGGGGCGATCGGCAAGCTCTTCTGGGCCGGCGGCATCTTGCTGTCGTTGGTCGCCATGATCATGACCGTGTCGCGCGGCGGCATGCTCGCGCTGCTGCTCGCGAGTTTGTGGGGCACTTTCTACTTCCGGCGCTATCTGCCCGTGGGACGGATCGTGACGGCGGGCGTCGTGTGTCTTGCGCTCGTGTTGATATTCGCCGCCCTCAGCGGGACCTACGGTCATTTGTTGCACGAGCGAGTGATCGGCCAGACGTTCGTCACGACCGGGGACATGAGCTCAGGGCGCAGCGAGATCTGGGGGTCGGCGATCAACCGCATGATGGAATCGCCATGGACGCTGCTCACGGGTTTCGGTTGGTTCGCCTATGAGTCGATGGGCTTTCGCTATGCCACGCACAACGCCTATCTGCTGTTGTGGTTCAACCTCGGCATCGTCGGCACGCTCGCTTTCGTGCTGATTCTCGCGCAGGTCTTCCGAACAGCGAGTAAAGCAGCCGTCGTTGCATCGCCCGAGGCGCGTCCGCACGTGATCGGTTTTGCTGTCGGTGTCGTTGCGCTGAGCGTTGCGATCTTCTTCGTCAATCTGATCGGGCCGTGGTCGTACATCTGGTCGTTGGTTGGTTTGTGTACGCGACTCGCGGTCAATGAGTTGTCGGCGCACAAGCAAGTGCTGGCCGACACGCCAGTCGCAACGACGCCGAGCGAGTCTCGCAATCCACGCGTTCGTTACGGCTGGCGCGCGGCGGAGAACTCGCCAGCGAGGTAACTGCTCCAATGCCACAGGCTCGTCGCATGTTCGGGGATTGCCTGCACAACCATGCCGCGCGGTGCTTATGTTCATCCTGTCTCAGTACGGCGACTATTTCGTCCGTGGTTGCGGGCTAATCCCCGCAGCCGCGCAGCGGCAGGACGCTGCAGTGCAGTTGGGCGGTGGTTGTGTAGTCCTTTAACCTACTTTGCCACCCGTGTTTTCGTGTCAGAGATTTACAGATCTGTCGCGGCGCGCTTCAATCCACTCTGCACAAAAGGCAAACCCGTCGAAAGGCGGGGACGCAAAGCCACCGGTCTAAGGATCGAGCACGAACGGCTCGACTCTAGGATAGCGGGGTTGCCGGCTGGAGCCGCAGGGCTCGTCGTGATTCGATCAACGACCGTGTCGGTGACTCAAGCGTGGTCCGCGTTGCCTTGGCGTGTGTTCGAGCGAAGAGAGCTTCGCTCGCAACGCGCAGTATCAACATAGCGGCGGAGCCACACACCATGCGTCGACTCACCTCTTTGCTCGCGACCAGCGCTGCGCTATTGCTGGCAGCAGGCACTGCTTCGGCTTACGACAAACCTGATTTCCCTCGTTTGGCCGGCGTGAATGTCGGCGGTCCCTTCAACTACGACGATGCGACTTATCAGGCGCAACTCTCGCGCTTGAATCTGTCCATTCTCGCTTCATGGCCGAACATGAAGCCGGGCGGCGTGCCCATGGAACAGATCGTTCGCGCCATCAAAGCGCGCAATCCGAATTCGATGGTGTTCCTGTACATCAACAGCAACGAGCTCGGTGATCGTGCCGTCGTCGGCGGCGCATGGGATGCGTACCGCGCCAAGATGGATCAGATGAAGTGGTATCTGTACCAGACGCGCACGGACGGCGCGCCGCTGACCTCAGCCTGGGGCAGCACGTACAAGACCATCAACAACACGATGTTGACGGCGCCGGATTCGAGCGGCAAGCACTCGATCGAATGGATCACCACTTACATGGTGGACAATCTCTACAAGCCCAATCCCAGCATCGATGGCTTCTTCATGGATAACGTGTTCTGGAAGCCGCGCGTGAGCGGTGACTGGAATCGCGACGGCGTCACCGACTCTGCGGATAGTGCGCAAGCAGCAACGTGGCTGCGTCTTGGCTATCAGAGACATTTCACGCTGGCGAAATCGCTGATGCCCGGCAAGTACCAGCTCGGCAACGTGGCCGATTGGGGCGAGACCAAGTCGGTCCTCACCGAATACAACGGCTATGTGCAGGGCGGCGTGCTCGAAGGCATGATCGGTCAGAACTATTCGCCGGAAAAGTGGGGCACTTGGAACAGCATGATGGCGTGGTATCGCAAGACGATGTCCGCGTTGGGCGAGCCGAAGCTCGGCGTGTTCAATCAACACGGCGATCTCACGGATTATCGATCGTTCCGTTACGGCTTTGCATCGTGCCTGATGGACGACGGCTACTACAGCTTCACCGCTGCGGGCAGGGGATACTCGGGCGTCGACTGGTTCGACGAATACGACGTGAAGTTGGGCAAGGCGATTTCGAGCCCGCCCACGAGCGCCTGGAAGAACGGTGTGTATCGCCGTGACTTTGAGAAGGGCATCGTGCTCGTGAACCCCAAGGGCAATGGTCCGCAAACCGTCACGCTCGAGTCCGGCTTCAAGCGCTTCTTGGGTAAGCAAGCGCCGAGCGTCAACAACGGTGCCGACGTCACGACCGTCACACTGCAGGAGCGCGACGGCATTGTGCTCGTGCGTAAGAAAGCGAGTGCACCGCCCGCCGCGCCGCAGCTCATCGCTGTGCACTGATGGCTGTGCAAGCGTATCGATGAGATGGGTCATGGGGTAGCTCCACTCTGAAGGAGCATGGGAAGAAAGAGCCGCGGCAGAAGAAATTCTCCGCGGCTTTTTCTTTGGCGTGTGGTTGTACTTTCTACATAGGAGAAATCTGCGCGTGTAAAACCTACGCACGAATTACGCGTTTTCGTGCCGAGCGATGTCGTTGCGCTACTACATCTTCAGCGCTTGGTGTCGCGAGTGTTAAAACGTCTGCGTTGCGTATGACAAACGACAAGAGCCTCGGAACTTTCGCCCCCGCGAACATGTTTTCCTCACATCTCTCACCTGTCCATGAGGACGTTCATGCGTGACGCGAGTCAGGCGGCGAGCGAGCGCGCATCGTTAGCTTGGCAGGCCGAGCCACGCGCCTCTCTTGCGCGCGTGCATCCAAAAGTTCGTCTCGCGACGGCCGAGCCGCCGTCGGTTGCGTTGCTGCGTCAGTTGTTGAATCCGACAGTGACGGTGGCGAGTTTGTTCGTGTGCGCGATTCTTGTCGGGCAACCGATTACAGGCCAATACCTCGCGCTCGCTGCACTCGCATTCATCGTCTCCGGGCAGGTCTTCAGTCCACCCGCGTTCGATCGCAGCCCGCTGGGCACGATGAAGACGTTGTGGCGGCAGCGTGTGTTTCCCGAGTGGATCCTGATTGCCAGCGTGTTGTTGCTGCTTGCGTTTGCATTCAAAGTCTCGGACAACTATTCGCGCAAAGTGATCCTGCTGTGGTTCATCGCGGCACCGTTCGCCGTGCTCGCATCGCAGTCGCTCACGCGCAAGCTGGCCGAGTGGTCGGCGCTGCGTGGAACGATTGCACAGAGCCACGTCATCATCGGCGCGAATCAGCTGGGGCGCGAGCTGGGTCACAGGCTGCGCGGCAATCCACATCTGGGTCGACTGAAAGGCTTCTTCGACGATCGCGACATCGCGCGTCTGTCCGGCATCGCCGATGAGCAGTTGCTGGGACCCATTGCCGATGTGGCGGAATACGTTCGGATCAACAACGTCAGCAACATTTATGTCTGTCTGCCGATCCGCCCCGAGTCGCGCACACTCAAGCTGTTCGATGAGCTGCGCGATACGACGGCGTCGATCTACTTTGTGCCCGATATCTTCATGTTCGATCTGATTCAGGCGCGCTGCACGGAAATAGACGGCATTCCGTTGGTGGCCGTCTGCGAGACGCCTTTCTGCGGCATCGATGGTGTGGTGAAGCGCACGGCCGATGTGATCATGGCCGCTGCGGGCATTGTGGCTCTATGGCCGCTGATGCTGGCCATCGCGCTCGGCGTGAAGCTCAGCTCGCCCGGGCCGGTGATCTTTCGCCAGCGCCGCTATGGGCTCGCGGGCGAAGAGATCCAGGTCTACAAATTTCGCAGCATGAGTGTCTGTGAGGACGTGGCTGGCGAGGGCGCGCGCCTCGTGCAGGCAAAGCGGGAGGATCCGCGCGTCACTCGCTTCGGTGCGTTCCTGCGGCGCACTTCGCTCGATGAGCTGCCGCAGCTGTTCAACGTGCTGTCCGGTTCGATGAGCATGGTCGGCCCGCGGCCGCACGCCGTTGCGCACAACGAGGAGTATCGCAAGTTGATCAACGGCTACATGCTGCGGCACAAAGTGCGCCCCGGTATCACGGGCTGGGCACAAGTGAACGGCTTGCGCGGGGAAACGGATACCGTCGAAAAAATGAAACGGCGCGTGGAGTACGATCTGGACTATCTGCGCCATTGGTCTCTCGCATTGGATCTGCGCATCCTGTTCCGGACACTTGGACTCGTCTGGAGCGATCGCAACGCCTACTAGTCGCCTATGCAAAGCTCAAGTTTGTTCGCATGGATCGCTGTCGTGCTTTGCGTATTCGCACTGCGCATGGAGAGCGACGATGAACCTCAGCTCGCACCGGGCGATCAGGTGCACATCACCGTGGTGAATCGACCTGAGCTGACAACGAATGCAGAAGTAGGCTCCGATGGCTCGATCCCCTTTCCGCGCCTGGGTCGTGTGCAGTTGGGAGGGTTGAGCAAGATGCTCGCGGAGTCCTATATCGCCGAACGATTGCTCGCCAACGGAACTGCGGACGGTCAGCGCCTCGACGTGCAAGTCACGCGCAATCCAGGCATGAAGTTGGCGGACGCGGGATCCTGACTACCGATCGATTGCTGCTGAGCACTGTCGCTGGTTGCGTGCAGGCACGAGTGGAACTCGTGCGCGCGCAAATCATTCCACTGTCATCCCAATGCGAACATTCACTATCCGTGATTTCCCGTGACGAGTTTTTTTACACTGCAGTCGATCTGAGCGTGGCGCAGCGGAGTGACGCGCGATGAAGGATGCACAGGGTGTGTTGCTGAGTTGGCTGCGCTTTCTCGACGAGAAGCGCATCGACTATTGCTTGCTGCGCACGCTCGAGGGCAGCGCCAACAAGGACTGTCCCAACGGCATAGAGATCGCCGTGGCCGGCTCGGTGCTCGGCGAGTTGCCGAAGCTCGTCCATGTGTTCTGTCTGCGCGAGGAGTTGTTGCTCGTTCAATGCCTGCACGTTGAAGAGCAGACATGGCGCTACGTGCTCAGTTGGAACGACGAGCAGCACTCGTCCCCGCAGTTCCTGTGCGTGGAGTTGCTCGGGGACTACCACTTCGCCGGTCGCCGGCTCCTGTCTTCCGAGCAGATGCAGGCGCTGCGCATCGAGAACATCACGGCCGATCCGGAGCAGCGTCTGCAGGTCGTGGGACCCAGCATCGAGTTTCTGCACCGATTGTTGCGCTGTGTAACGAATCAGCGCTGCGATGCTGCCGAGGTGCGGCGGCTGCGTGCGTTGTGGCAGCGTGATGCGGCCGGTACGGCCAACGTGCTGTCGCGTTTGTGGCCGCAGGTCGGCGCTGGATTGATCGCGGCCGCCGCGTGCGATCGCTGGGAAAGTCTGGTCGATCGCTTGCCGCACTTGCGGCGCACGTTGCGTCCGCAAGGTGTGCGTGCATTGAGCGCGTGGTGGCGGCGTGCGAAGCGGCAGCTCGGATATTGGCGTCGGCCTCCCGGCCTGTTCGTGGCGTGCCTCGGACCGGACGGCAGCGGCAAGAGCCGGCTCATCGGCGCGCTGAGCGAAACGTCGCTGCAGCCGTTCGATCACGTGTACACGATGCGCATGCGTCCGCGGCTCATTCGTCAGGCGCCGGTGAATCCCACGATCAAGCCCTGGGTCAAGAAGCCGCGCAGCGCGATTGCAGTGCCGGCGAAGCTCGCGTTGTTCATGGCCGATTACTGGTTGGGTTACTTGCTGCGCATGCGACCGCGATTGCGGCGCGCAGGTCTCGTGGTGTCGGACCGCTATTACGATGACGTGCTGGTCGATCCGCGACGTTATCGGTTACGGCGTCGCTATGGCTTGGCTCGCGCGCTCGTGCCGTGGATTCCGCGGCCGGACCTGTGGCTGGTGCTCGATGCTCCCGCGGGAGTGTTGAAGGATCGCCAGCGCGAAGTCACGGAGGAGGAGTCATCCCGCCTGCGAGCAGAGTATCGACGCGTGCTCCGCGGCAAGGACAACCTCGTCGTGCTCGATGCCAGCCGGTCGGATATTGACGTACTCGCGGCAGCGCGGCGCGCCATCGTGCGCCATCTGGCCCAGCGCACGAGCATGCGGCTCGAGTTACCGCAGGAAACGGTTCGCAATCCGTGGAGCGCACGCCTGCTGCTGTTCTTCTGCCGTCATCGTGTGTCCATTCTTGGCCGCATGGTACGCGCCTTTTTCAATAGCGAGATCGACTGCCGTCTGCCGCCGGACATTCACTTGCCGCATCCGTACGGACTGGTGGTGCATCCGGCGGCCGTGATCGGCAAGCGCGTGACCTTGATGCAGCAGGTGACGATCGGGGCAGCGAACAACAATCCCGAAGTGGCGCCCGTCATCGGCGAGGGCGTGTACATCGGAGAAGGGGCTCGCATTCTGGGAGATGTACGCGTGGGGGAACGCGCAGTCATCGGTGCGAATGCGGTGATCACCCGCGACGTGGCGCCGGGTGTCACGGTGGTAGGCACCAATCGAGTTGTTGCCACATCGGGTGGGACGGCCGGGCGTGAGCGGGCCAGTGTGAGTGAGCTGCCATTGGCGCAGCTGCGGCGTTGACAGCCGCCTATAAATAAGTAGAAGGCGGCCCCTGCACAACGCTGGTGCAGCCGTTCTTGTGTCCGCGCGATCGAGGGGTGCTGTGAAGTAGTTCTTGTAACCAAAGCGCCGGCCACCACCATTTCAGTACTGATCGGCTACACTACCGGCCCATTTTAAACCCGGGTGAATTCCAGTCGGGCCCGGGGCTTAGCACAGGAAATGAACCACGCAATGAGCGACTCTGCCCGAGCGCTGCTCGATTCCGCGTCTATCGCGGTCGAGAACGCTGCCTACGTCGAATCCCTGTACGAACAATTCATCGCTGATCCGGGTTCCGTCGCGCCCGAGTGGCAAGCGTACTTTCGCGGCCTCGCGGCGGGTGCCGTCGACCAGGCTCACGGCCCCATTCGCAATGAGCTGGCACGTCGCGCCTATGACTCCCGAGCGGCCACGCCAACTCAACCTCCGATCGGTGCTCAGGGCAGCGACTCCGCGAAGCAGGGCGCCGTTTCGCGACTGATCCAGGTCTACGCCAACCGCGGTCACCTGGTTGCGGACCTCGATCCGCTGGGGTTGACACACCGACCCACTCAAGAAGTGCTGGAGCTTGGCCACTTCGGCCTCACCGACGCCGATCTCGACATCGAGTTCTTTACCGGCAGCCGAAGTCCGGCAATCCCCACCCGCATGAAGCTGCGCGACATCATCGCGCAGCTGCGCCATATCTACTGCGGGAAGATCGGCGCCGAGTTCGCCCACGTATCGAATTCCAGTGAGCGGCTCTGGTTGCAGAACAAGTTTCAAGAAGGCCGACTGCAGCACCGCTTCAGCGCTGAGGAACGCAAGATCGTTCTGCGGCAGCTCACGGCAGCGGAGGGCCTCGAGCGGTATCTGGCCAACAAGTATCCGGCGCAGAAGCGCTTTTCATTGGAAGGCGGCGACAGCCTCATTCCGCTGGTGGACGATCTGATCCAGCAGGGCGGCATGCGCGGCGTCGAAGAGCTCATCATCGGCATGGCGCATCGCGGCCGCCTGAACGTGCTGGTGAACGTCGTCGGCAAGTCCCCGCAGGTGCTCTTCTCGGAGTTCGAAGGCAACTACGACACCAATCACATGCAGGGATCGGGCGACGTGAAGTACCACAAGGGCTTCTCGACCGACATCCGCACCCCGGCCGGCAATGTGCATGTGGCCTTGGCCTTCAATCCCTCGCACCTGGAAGTGGTCAATCCGGTGGTGGAAGGATCGGTGCGCGCGCGTCAGCAGCGTCGCAACGACCAGCACGGCCAGAAGGTCATGCCCTTGCTGATCCACGGCGACGCCGCCTTTGCCGGCCAGGGCGTCATCATGGAGACGCTGCAGATGTCGCAGGCCCGAGGGTTCCACACGGGCGGCACGGTCCACGTGATCATCAACAACCAGGTCGGCTTCACGACCTCCGACCCTCGCGACATGCGCTCGACACTGTATTGCAGCGACGTCGCCAAGATGATCGAAGCCCCGATCTTTCATGTGAACAGCGACGATCCCGAGGCGGTGTTGTTCGTGGCGCGCCTGGCGCTCGACTACCGCATGACCTTCCACAAGGACGTCGTCATCGATCTCGTCTGCTATCGGCGTCTCGGTCACAACGAAGCAGACGAGCCTGCGGCGACGCAACCCGTCATGTACGACGTCATTCGCAAGCACTTGACCACGCGTGCGAAGTACGCGCAGGAGCTCGCGCGGCAGAACATCATCAAGGCTGAAGACGCCAACGCGATGGTGGAGGAGTACCGGCGCGAACTGGACGAGGGCAAGAGCCAGGCGAAACAGTCGTTGGGATTGGTGGGCAATCAATTCACGGTCGACTGGACGCGCTTTCAGCACCGCGACTGGCACGATCCCGCGAGCACTGCCGTGCGGCCCGAGCAGATTCAGGAGCTCGCGGCGAAGTTGCTCCACGTGCCGAAGGATTTTCAGCTCCATCGCATCGTCGCGCGCACGATCGAAGACCGGCAGAAGATGGCGGCGGGTCAATTGCCCGTCGACTGGGGCTTCGCCGAATCGCTCGCGTACGCCAGCTTGCTGAACGAGGGTCACGAGATCCGTCTCGTGGGACAGGACAGCGGCCGCGGCACGTTCACTCATCGTCACGCCGTATGGCACCAGCAGAAGACCGGCGAGAGCTACGTTCCCCTCAAGAATATTTCCCCCAGCCAGCCACGCTTCACGGTGATCGACTCGCTGTTGTCCGAAGAGGCCGTCCTCGGATTTGAATATGGATTCTCGACGACGGAGCCCCACTGCCTGACGGTATGGGAAGCACAGTTCGGCGACTTCGCCAATGGCGCGCAGGTCATCATCGACCAGTTCATCACCTCCGGTGAGGCGAAGTGGGGCCGCATCTGCGGCCTCACGCTGCTCCTGCCGCATGGCTACGAGGGCCAGGGTCCGGAGCATTCCTCCGCGCGACTCGAACGCTTCCTGCAGCTGTGTGCCGAGCAGAACATCCAGGTGTGTGTGCCATCCACGCCCGCGCAGATGTTCCACATGTTGCGCCGACAGCTGCTGCGCACGTTCCGCAAGCCGCTCATCGTGATGACACCGAAGAGCCTGCTGCGTCACAAGCTGTCGGTCTCGAAGCTGCAGGAGCTGTCGCAGGGTACGTTCCGCAACGTCATCGACGAGGTCGACGATCTCAATGCGGAGAAAGTGCCCCGCGTGGTGTTCTGTTCGGGCAAGGTCTATTTCGATCTGCTCGACTTGCGGCGTGCCGATGACCTGAATGTCGCGATCGTTCGCGTCGAGCAGCTCTATCCGTTTCCGATCGAAGAGTACGCAGCCGTCATCCGGCGGTATCCGAACGCGCGCGAGATCGTCTGGTGCCAGGAGGAGCCGCAGAACCAGGGCAGCTGGTACCAGATCCGTCATCGCCTGCAGGAGGCATTGGCGCCGCAGCAACAGCTGCTCTATGCGGGCCGCGCGCCGGCAGCGGCTCCGGCCACGGGCATCTTCCAGATGCATGTGGAGCAACAACAATCGCTCGTGGATGCGGCCTTGCGCTCCACCAGCACCGAAGAATCTTTGCGGCAGACCACGCGTCTGACCGCAGCGGGCCACAGGAAGAGTTCATGAGTATCGAAGTACGCGTCCCTCAACTGCCGGAATCCGTCGCCGATGCCACGTTGGTGGCCTGGCACAAGCAGCCAGGCGACCCCGTCGGTCGCGATGAAAACCTCGTCGACCTGGAAACGGACAAAGTGGTGCTGGAAGTGCCCGCGCCTGCAGCCGGCGTATTGCGCGAATTGAAAGTGGCGAACGGTGCGACCGTCACCAGCGGACAAGTCCTGGCCATTCTCGAGGAAGGAGCGGGTGCACAGCCGGCGGCCAAAGCGCCTGCTGCGAACTCGGAGGCGAAATCGCAAGTGGCCGACAAAGCCGCTGCCAAACTTGCGCCCGCGGCAAAGCGCATGGTGGAAGAGCATCAGCTCGATGCCAAAGGGATCTCCGGCAGTGGCCGCGATGGCCGCGTCACCAAGGGCGATGTCATTCAGCATCTGAACAAGCCCGCGACCGCAACACCGCAGCCGGCCGCAAAGCCGACACCGGTACAGCTGCCGGCCACTGGCGGCGCACGGACGGAAACGCGGGTACCGATGACGCGTCTGCGCACGCGCGTGGCCGAACGGTTGGTGCAGGCACAGGCCACGGCCGCGATGCTGACCACCTTCAATGAAATCGACTTGACGGCCATCAACGAGATTCGTGCGCGTTACAAGGACAAGTTCGAGAAGACGCACGGTTCGAAGCTGGGCTTCATGTCCTTCTTCGTGAAGGCCGCCATCGAGGCGCTGCGACGTTTCCCGGTCGTGAATGCGACTGTCGAAGGCAACGACATCATCTATCACGAGTACTACGACATCGGCGTGGCGGTTTCGACCGATCGCGGTCTCATGGTGCCGGTGCTGCGCAATGCGGAAACCATGAGCTTTGCTGAGATCGAACAGGCCGTGAGCGTGTACGCGCAGAAGGCGCGCGATGGATCGATCACGCTGGAGGAGCTCACCGGAGGCACTTTCACGATTACGAACGGCGGCGTATTCGGCTCGCTCATGTCCACACCGATCTTGAATACGCCGCAATCGGGCATATTGGGAATGCACAAGATCCAGGAGCGCCCGATGGTCGTGAACGGTGCGATCGAGATCCGCCCCATGATGTATCTGGCACTGACGTACGACCATCGCATCGTCGATGGCCGCGATTCGGTTCAGTTCCTGGTCGCGATCAAGGACGCGTTGGAAGATCCGGCGCGCCTGTTGCTGCAGCTATGATGGCTCCGCCGCGGTTGGCGGTTTGCGGTTGGCGGTTTGTTCAGAACGGCGCGCTGCGCCGAGCCCCAATCTCTTTCCTCCAACCGCCAACCGCTAACCGCTAACCGCCTCTTCAAACAACATGTCTCAATCCTTCGACGTCATCGTGATCGGCGGTGGCCCCGCCGGTTATCCCGCCGCAATTCGCGCCGGCCAGAACAAGTTGTCCGTAGCCTGCATCGACGAGTGGAAGAATCTGGACGGTGCTTACGCGTTCGGTGGCACCTGCTTGAACGCCGGCTGCATTCCCTCCAAGGCACTCCTTGAATCCTCTGAGCTCGTGCATCGCGCTCAACATGAGTTCGCGGTGCATGGCATCAAGGTCGGCGCGGTCGAGGTCGATGTCGCAGCGATGCAGAAGCGCAAGGCGCAGATCGTCAAGGCATCGACCGCAGGCATCCTCGCACTGTTCAAGTCCGCCGGCGTTACGCCGCTGCAGGGACACGGCAAGCTCCTGTCCGGCAATCGCGTCGAGTTCACGGGCAAGGACGGCGCGAAGCAGGAGCTCACGGCCAAGCACGTCGTGCTCGCCGCAGGTTCAGCTCCAGTAGAGCTGAGGAGCCTGCCGTTCGATGGCAAGCAGATCGTCGATTCCTGGGGCGCGCTCGAGTTCACATCCGTACCCAAGCGGCTCGGTGTGATCGGCGCCGGAGTCATCGGTCTCGAGCTGGGTAGCGTGTGGCGCCGCCTCGGCGCGGAAGTCGTCGTGCTCGAAGCGCTCGAGGCCTTCCTGCCGATGGCCGATGGCGCTGTCGCCAAAGAGGCGCTCAAGCATTTCAAGAAGCAGGGACTGGACGTGCGCCTGGGCGCGAAAGTCACGGGTGCCGACAAGCAGCCCGATGGCGTGACGTTGAAATACACCGACGCGAAGGGCGAGCAGAGCGTCGTGGTGGACAAAGTCGTCGTCGCGATCGGACGGCGCCCCTATTCGAAGGACCTGCTTGGCGCGGGCACGGGCGTCGAAGTCGACGAGCGCGGCTTCGTCAAGGTCGATCACGATTGCCGCACTGCTGCTGCCAATGTGTGGGCCGTTGGCGATCTGGTTCGCGGCCCGATGCTGGCTCATAAAGGTAAGGAAGAAGGCGTGATGGTCGCCGATCTCATCGCCGGCAAGGTGGGTGAGGTCAACTACAAGACCATTCCTTCCGTGATCTACACCGCGCCGGAGATCGCCTGGGTCGGTCTGACGGAAGAACAAGTCAAGGAAAGCGGCCGGGCGTACAAAGTCGGCACGTTCCCGTTCCTGGCGAGCGGCCGCGCCCGCGCAATGGAATCGACGGCGGGTTTCTGCAAGTTGATTTCAGCCAGCGACGACGACGAGATCCTCGGCGTCCACATCATCGGCCCGATGGCGGGCGAGCTGATTGCAGAGGCAGTGCTGGCGATGGAGTACTCCGCCAGCACCGAAGATCTGCAACGCACGATTCATGCACATCCGACCTTGTCGGAAGCGTTGCATGAGGCGGCATTGGCCGCGGACAAGATCGCGATCGATTTTCCGAATCGATAGGGGCCGGGTGTCACGCCGCCGCTCGCGCCGAGTCGAGGGCGTGTCAGGCGAAAACCGGCCGTGGGAACTTCGATCTGCGGCAGGCGTTTTTGATTGCCTCACACCCAGCGGGAACCGGCGGAACGAACTCGAAGGAATGACAAGTGGCCACCGTGGCAACCGACATACCGTCGTCAGGTTCTTCCGCCCGCCGGGTTATCGAGCTCACTGTATTGACGGCCTTGGGGGTAGAGCTTCCGAAGACGGCCAGGATTCTCGATTTCGGTTGTGGGTTCGGCGGTACGCTCAAGGCTCTGCGCGCACTGGGATACGTCAATACGTTCGGCTACGACGTCGAGGACACTCGCGCCGGCCGCACCCGCAAGCGCCTTGGCGCCGATCGAGGAGATAACATCTCGGTCGGTACGTTGCTGGATCTGAGATTGCCCTACGAGGACAACACGTTTGATCTCGTGATCTCGGATCAGGTCTTCGAACATGTTCAGGATCAGGGCCGGGTGTTCCAAGAGCTGCTGCGGATCACCAAACCGGGCGGTCACGGGTTGCACATCATTCCGGCGCGGTACATGCCGATCGAGGGGCACATCTTTGTTCCGTTCGGCGGGGTGCTCAAGCATCGCTGGTGGTACAAGCTGTGGGCTTCACTCGGAATTCGAAATGAGTCTCAGGCAGGGCTTTCGGCTGACGAGACAGCCGATGACAATGCGTATTTCATGAGCGACGCAACGCGCTACATCTCGACGTCCTGCTATCGCGTGATGTGGAAGAAGATCGGCTTCGAATACCGGTTCGCAGAGCAGGAGTTCTTCGATAGCCACCCGCGGCCCTCGATGCGCATGATCGGGAGACTGGGCCGCCCCGCGATGTGCCTGTATCGAACCTTTCGCTCTCGAATCGTGCACCTGCGCAAGCCGGGACACCCACCAATCCAGGACGCGAGGGGTCGAAGCAAGCCTGCAGAACGAGGGGAGAAAAGTCGGGTGACGGATCAATCGTGAACGTTTAACCTCGATTCTTCCTCCTCACGCTCAACACATTCGACAACCCCTGAATCCGCGTCAGCACGCGACCCAACTCTTCGAGATCGTGCACGGTGATGCGCAGGTTCATGTCGGCGATGCCGTCCTGGTCGTCGGTCAGCGTGTTCATCGCGTGAATGTTGATCTTCATGTCCGCGAGCACGCCGCTGATGTCGCGAACGAGGCCGCGCCGATCGAAGGCGCGCACGTTCACGTCGACGGCAAAGCTGCGCTCGCCACCGTCGCCCCATTCCACGTGCAGGACGCGTTCCGGGCTCGTCGCCTGCAGTCGCGCCATGTTGGCGCAGTCCTGCCGATGGATGCTCACGCCTCGCCCCAGGGTGATGTACCCGGCGATCGGCTCCGGCGGCACGGGTTTGCAGCAGCCCGCGAAATTCGAGAGCAGGTCACCAACCCCATCGATCACGAGCCCGGCAGTCTGCTTCTGCGTCACCGCCGGCTTGCGAGGAACAGGCGAGGGCAGCTCTTGCGGGCGTGCGCGCCTGAGGATCGCGCCCGTGATTTGCGCGACGTTGATCTCGCCTTCGCCAATCGCGAGATACAGCGCATCTGCATTGGGCTGATCGAACTCGGTGATCAACTCGGGCAGCGTTACCGAGTGAATGGCAAGCCGCTGCAGCTCGCGCTCCAGTATCTGCCGCCCCTGAGCGCGATTCTGCGCTTCGTCCTGCTTGCGGAACCACGCGCGCACCTTGGAGCGATTGCGCGGCGAGGCCAGATAGCCCAACGAGGGCACGAGCCAGTCGCGGCTGGGGTTGAGCTGTTTGCCGGTGACGATCTCCACCTGATCGCCGTTCGCGAGCACTTGATTCAGCGGCACCATGCGGCCGTTGACCTTTGCACCTCGGCAGCGATGGCCCAGGTCGGTATGTACGTGATAGGCGAAATCGAGCGGTGTCGCGCCGCGCGGCAGGTCGACGACTTCGCCGCGGGGTGACAGCGCATAGACGCGGTCCTCGAAGATCTCCGCGCGCAAGCGTTCGAGGAAGTCGGCTTCCGATTCCGGATTGTCGCGATCGGTCGGCTCGAGGATCTGCCGCAGCCAGTTGATCTTCTGCTGATAAGCGGTGTCGGGCTTGCGGCCGCCTTCCTTGTAAGTCCAGTGCGCCGCGACCCCCAGCTCGGCATGCTCGTGCATCTCGCGCGTGCGGATCTGGATCTCGAGCGGCAGCTTGCCCGGACCGATGACCGCGGTATGCAGGGAGCGATACAGGTTCTCCTTGGGCGTCGCGATGTAGTCGTCGAACTCGCCCGGAATGTACGGCCACAGGCTGTGCACGATGCCGAGGGCCGCGTAGCACTCGGCGACGTTGTCCACGAGGATGCGCACGGCACGGATGTCGTAGAGCTGGTCGAACGACAGGTTCTTCCGCTGCATCTTCCGCCAGATGCTGTAGATGTGTTTCGGGCGGCCGGCGACGTCGGCGTGGATGTCCGCCTTGTCGAGCTCGCCGCGGATCGTCGCCTTCACCTCATCGATGTAGCGCTCGCGGTCCACGCGCTTCGCAGCCAGCCACCCGGCGATGCGCTTGTAGTTCTCCGGATCGAGATAGCGGAAGCTCAGGTCCTCCAGCTCCCATTTGAACTGCCACACGCCCAGGCGATTGGCGAGCGGCGCATAGATGTCGCGTGTTTCGCGCGCGAGCCGATCGCGCTCATCGACCGCCGCATCTTTCGCATCGCGCAGCCGCTGCAGCTGAACCGCGAGGCGCACGAGCACGAGCCGCGGATCGCTGGCCATCGCCAGCAGCATCTTGCGCAAGGACTCCGCCTGCTGTGAGGAGAGCGCGCCGCTGGAAGTCCAGGGACGCGGCGCCGTCAGGCTGTCCAGCCGCACGAGCTCTCGCGCCATGCGGACGGCCTCGGCATCGAAGTGAGCGGGCGCCGTTTCCTCGGTCAGGACTCCCGCTTCGAGCAGCGGGACGAGCACGGCGCTGGCAATCATCTCTTCGTCGTCCGTGGCAGCCGCCAGAATCGCGGCCGTGCGCTCGGCGCGATCGAACACGCCCTCACGCTCGGGATCGTGCCCACGCAGCTGTGCGAGAAATGCTCGCGAGCGCGACGGGGGCGGACTGACGGGTGTGGAATCGAGTGCTGACATCGGCCGCGGCACAGGAAGGGCGAGCAGGTATGATACCGAGCGGTTGGCGGTTAGCGGTTGGCGGTTGGTCAGATGCAGGCGCTCTGGCTCCTGCCAACCGCCAATCGCCAAGCGCCAACCGCCTTCCCGGGAGATCTCGTTGCGCCGAATCAAGCGGCTTACCAGCGTGCCGACGCGTACCGACGTGCCAGTCCAGGTGCTTGCGCCGCAAGCGCGCATCCTGGGGTTGGACCCCGGGTCGCTGTGCACCGGGTTCGGTGTCGTCGAGGTGTCCAGGTCGACGGTCTGCTACATCGCGAGCGGTGCCATCCGCACGCGCGGCGAGTCGCTGGCTGAACGCCTGCAGGAGATTTTCATCGGCGTGGATCGGCTGGTCGGCGAATACAAACCCGATGAGGTCGCCGTCGAGCGTGTGTTCATGCACCGCAACGCGGACAGTGCGCTCAAGCTCGGGCAGGCCCGCGGTGCCGCGCTCTGCGGCACATTCACCTTGAAGCCCAATGTCTTCGAATACGCGCCGCGCGAAGTCAAGCTCGCCATCGTGGGGACCGGCGCCGCCCAGAAGGATCAGGTGCAGATGATGGTGAAGCGTCTGCTCAATATTTCCGGGCCGATGGTGGCCGACGCAGCGGATGCGCTCGCCATCGCGCTATGCCATGCCAATTCCCGCAAGCTGGCCGCCGTGGCCGCAGCCGCCGGAGCATTCGCATGATCGGCTCGCTGCGCGGACGCTTGCTGAGCAAGCAACCGCCGCACCTCATGATCGAGGTGAGCGGCGTCGGCTACGAGCTCGAAGCGCCGATGTCGACGTTCTACACGTTGCCTGCGGTGGGTTCGGATCTGTCGCTGTTCGTGCATCAGGTCGTGCGCGAAGACGCGCACTTGCTGTTCGGCTTCGCCACGGAGCAGGAGCGGCGGTTGTTCCGTGAACTGTTGAAAGTGTCGAATGTCGGACCGCGCATCGCGCTGGCATTGCTGTCCGGCATGAGCGTCGAAGCCTTCCTGACGTGTGTCGAATCGGACGACGTCGACATGCTCGTGCGCGTGCCCGGCGTGGGTCGTAAAACCGCGGAGCGCCTCGTGATCGAGATGCGCGATCGGGTGAAGTTGCTGACGGGCGGTGCCAGCGTCACGGTCATCGGCGGTGTGCCGCAGACACCGACAGCGGCCGGGCCGACAGCCGAGGCATTTGCAGCACTGGTGGCGTTGGGCTACAAGCCAGCCGAAGTCACGCGGCTGTTGAAGAGCGTGGACCCTGACGTGCAGACGACGGAAGAGATCATTCGCCGCGCCCTGCAGGCGGCAGCGAAGCGCAGCGCATGAGCATCGAACACGACCGCATCATCACGGCCAAGGTACAAGGCGAGGATGAAGCCTACGATCGTGCCGTGCGCCCGAAGCGGCTGGCCGATTACGTCGGCCAACCAGCCGTGCGTACGCAGATGGAGATCTTCATCCAGGCCGCGCGCAACCGGCGTGAGGCGCTGGATCACGTACTGATCTTCGGACCGCCGGGACTCGGCAAGACGACACTGGCGAACATCATCGCGAACGAGCTGGGCGTGAACCTGCGCCAGACGTCCGGCCCGGTGATCGAACGCGCGGGCGATCTCGCGGCGTTGCTGACCAATCTGCAAGCGAATGACGTGCTCTTCGTCGATGAGATCCATCGCCTGAGCCCGGTGGTCGAGGAGATTCTCTATCCCGCGATGGAGGATTTTCAGCTCGATATCATGATCGGCGAAGGTCCCGCTGCCCGCTCGATCAAGCTGGACCTGCCCCCGTTCACGCTCGTGGGGGCGACGACGCGCGCCGGGCTGCTGACTTCGCCACTGCGAGACCGTTTCGGCATCGTGCAGCGTTTGGAGTTCTATGGGCAGGATGACCTGCAGCACATCGTTCTGCGTTCGGCGTCGATTCTGGGCGTAGAGACCGACAAGGGCGGCGCGCGTCGGATTGCCGAGCGCTCGCGCGGCACGCCGCGTATTGCCAATCGTCTCCTGCGGCGCGTGCGCGACTACGCGGAAGTGAAGGCGGCGGGCCGCATCACCGAGAGCGTCGCACAGGCCGCGCTCGACCTGCTCGACGTGGACCCGCGCGGCTTCGACCTGATGGACCGCAAGCTGCTGCTCGCGATCATCGAGAAGTTCGATGGGGGTCCCGTCGGGGTCGACAGCCTCTCGGCATCCCTCGGCGAAGAGCGCGGGACGATCGAAGATGTGATCGAGCCCTTCCTCATCCAGCAGGGCTACATCATGCGCACCGCACGTGGCCGGATGGCGACACGCACTGCCTATCTGCACTTTGGCCTCACACTGCCGACCCACCTTGGGCCCGATCGCCACGGCGCCAGTCTGGAGCTGTTCAAAGAGTGACTAGCCTTTTCAGCTGGCCGGTGCGCGTGTACTGGGAGGATACCGACGCAGGCGGCATCGTTTACTACGCCAACTACCTGCGCTTCATGGAACGCGCCCGCACCGAATGGTTGCGCTCCATCGGCATCGATCAGACCGCGCTGCTCGCCGACGACGGGTTGATGTTCGTCGTCGTCGATGCACAGATCAGCTACAAGGTGCCCGCGCGCTATGGCGATGAGCTCGAAGTGGTCAGCCGGATCGCAGCATGGGGTCGGGCGAGTCTCACGTTCGAGCAGGACATCGTCCGAGGGGCTGCGAACGCGCCGAAACAAACGCTCGTGACGGGCCGGGTCCGTGTTGCCGCCCTCGATGCCACGCGATTCAAGCCGCGCTCCTTGCCGGAGCGCCTCGTGAAGGAGATGAAATGACCGGTAATTTGTCGATCGTCGAGCTGGTGCTGGGCGCCAGCTTGATCGTGCAGATCGTGCTCGTGATGTTGCTGCTCGCCTCGTTGTCGTCGTGGGCCATCATCCTGCGCAAGCGCGCCGAGCTGAGCCGCGCGCGAGGGTTGGCGGACAAGTTCGAGCAGACGTTCTGGTCCGGTGGCGATCTCACCGCGATGTTCCGCGCCATCGATCAGAGCCGGCGCGTCACTCAGGGCATGGAGAGCATCTTCGAAGCCGGTTTCCGCGAGTTCACCCGCATGCGTCAGCAGGGGGGTTACGCAGCGGACATCTTCATCGAAGGCTGCAGGCGCGCGATGCGCGTGGCGCTGCTGAAAGAAACCGACCGGTTGGAGAAGAGTCTCTCGACCCTCGCGACGGTCGGCTCCATCAGTCCCTACGTGGGATTGTTCGGCACCGTGTGGGGCATCATGAATGCGTTCTCCGGCCTCGGTAACGTGCAGCAGGCTACGCTGGCGATGGTCGCGCCCGGCATCGCGGAAGCACTCGTTGCCACGGCGGTCGGTTTGTTCGCCGCCATTCCCGCCGTCATCGCGTACAACCGCTATGCCGATCAACTGAGCCGCATCGAGCTGCGTTACGACAGCTTCATGGATGAGCTCACGACGATCCTGCAACGGCATGCGCATGTGCGCCCGACGGCCGGCGCCACGGCTGAGGTGACGTTGTGACCCCGCGCCGCGGACGGAAGCTGATGGCCGAGATCAACGTCGTGCCTTACATCGACGTGATGCTCGTGCTGCTCATCATCTTCATGGTGACGGCGCCGCTGCTGACGCAAGGTGTCAAAGTGGATCTGCCGAAGGCGGGCGCCGAACCGCTGCCCGACGTGCAGAATCACAAGCCGCTCATTCTCACCGTGGATGCGCAGGGTCGTCTGTACCTCAATATCGGCGGCAAGGAAGAACAGCCGGTGGACGAGGAAACCGTGTCGCAGCGCGTCGGCGCCGTGCTGCGTCGTGATCCCGAAACCCCCATCCTCGTGCGCGCGGATCAAAGCGTGCCGTATGGCCGCGTTGTGACGGGCATGGTGCTGCTGCAGTCCTCGGGCGCGACCAAGATTGGTTTCGTCACCGATCCGGCCGAGCAGCCGAAACGGCGCGCGCAACGTGGTTGATCGTGGGTGATCGCCTCTGTGTTCGCTGC
The DNA here is from genome assembly GCA_035276085.1 of Steroidobacteraceae bacterium. Taxonomy (GTDB): domain Bacteria; phylum Pseudomonadota; class Gammaproteobacteria; order Steroidobacterales; family Steroidobacteraceae; genus DATELY01. The sequence continues at coordinate 32,353 of DATELY010000024.1, forward strand.
CACGGTGTCTGACCCCACCCTAACCCTCCCCCGCTTCGCGGAGGAGGGGACAAGAACGACGTTGCTCCATCCAGTTCCCTCCCCTGCGCAGCGGGGGAGGGTTAGGGTGGGGGCAATCCGGAACACGGTCGCTCATGCTTAGCTTCCTCAGCGAGCACTGGAAGTACTTCATCGGTGCGGTGTTCGTGCACCTGCTCATCGCCGGTGTCGTGGCGTTGACCGTGATCTCGACGTCGCATCGCACGGCCGTGCCGATGCTTGCGATCCAGGCGGTCGTGGTCGATCGCTCGTTGCTCGAAGCGCCGGCACGGCGCGAGCGAGAACGTCAGCAAGCCGCGGAACGCAGGAGACAGGAGCAGGAGCGGCAACGACAGGAAGAGGAGCGCCAGAAGCAGGAGACCGAGGAGAAGGCGCAACGCGAAGCCGAAGAATCCAAGCAGGCCGAGATTCAGCGCCAGGCGGAGGAGCGCAAACAGGAAGAACAGGCCGCCGAGCGCACACGACAGGCCGAAGTCGAGCGCAAGCAACGCTCCGAGGCCGAGCGGCAGAAGAAGGAGCAGGCCGAACGCGATCGCATCGCCGACATTCAACGCCGCCAGCGCGAGGCAGAGGAGCGGCGCCGTGCGGAAGCCGATCGTCGGGCGCAGGAGCTGCGCGAAGGCGATCTGCAGCGTCAGCTCGCCGAAGAAGAAGGCCGCGAACAGGCGGCGAATGCCGGCCTGTTGAATCAGTACATCGCCCTGTTGCAGCAACAGGTCGTACGCAACTGGAATCGCCCGCCGAGCGCGCGATCTGGTATTCAATGCAAGGTGACCGTCAATCAGGCGCCCGGCGGCACGGTCTTGAAGGTGGCCATCGGCGAGTGCAACGGCGATGCCGCGGTCCGCCAATCGATCGAGTCCGCAGTATATCGTTCGTCGCCCTTGCCGCCGCCGCCCGATCAGCGACTGTTCGAGCGCACGCTCATCTTCTGGTTCAAGCCCGCCGACTAACTCCATTCATCACGTACGAGTTCAACGATGCTGAAAATTCTCCGTCACTTGAGCTTCATCTTGTTGGCCTGCTGTGCCACGCAAGCGCACGCACAGCTGACGATCGAAATCACGCGCGGTCAGGAGAACGCAGTGCCGGTGGCGATCGTGCCGTTTGGCTGGACGGCCACGGGCACGCCACCGGGAGATGTCGGGCAGATCGTCGCGAATGACCTGCGCAGCAGCGGACGCTTCGATCCGCTCGACAACAAGGACATGATCGACCGGCCGACGAGCGGCGATCAGATCCGCTTCAACGACTGGCGCCTGCTCAAGACGGATTTCATCGCCGTGGGGCAGGTGAGTCCCGAGGGCGCCGATCGCTACAGCGTGCAGTTCGAGCTGTACAACGTGCTGACCGGTCAGCGGCTGCTGGGGCAGCGCATGAGCTCGACCAACACGACGCTGCGCGCCACGGCGCATCGCATCGCCGACATGATCTTCGAGCAACTGACCGGCATTCCGGGCGCGTTCTCGACGCGGATCGCGTTCGTCAACACGGAAGGCAAGGCGCCGCAGCAGCGCTACAAACTGGTGGTCGCGGATTCCGATGGCGAGAACCAGCAGGTCATCGCCAACTCGAGTGAGCCGCTCATGTCACCCTCGTGGTCGCCGGACGGACAGAGCCTCGCGTACGTGTCGTTCGAGTCCAAGAACTCGGCCATCTACGTGCAGGTGCTGCGGACCGGGGAGCGTCGTCGCGTCTCGGCGCGGCAGGGGATCAACGGTGCGCCGGCGTGGTCACCGGATGGCAATACACTCGCCATTACGCTCTCGCGCAAAGACGGCGATGTCGATGTCTACACGCTGCAACTTGCGAAGCAGGTGCTCACGCGCATGACCTTCGATCCCGGCATCGACACCGAGCCGGTGTTCTCGAGCGACGGTCAGAAGCTGTATTTCACCTCCGACCGCTCCGGCGGCCCGCAGATCTACGAAGTGGACGTAAGCGCGCCGCAGAAGCCCACGCGCGTGACTTTCGAAGGGCAATACAACGCACGGGCGCGACTGTCGCCCGACGGTAAGAGCATGGCCGTCGTGCATCTCGACAATGGCAATTTCCGTATCGGTGTCGTGGATCTCGCCTCACGCAGCGTGCGCGTGCTGACGCAGGGTCGTCAGGATGAAAGCCCGAGCTTTGCTCCGAACGGCGCCGCACTCATTTACGCGACGCAGGAGCGCGGACGAGGAGTGCTCGCGACGGCCTCCGTAGATGGCCGCATTACGCAGCGACTTGCCGCCACAACCGGCGATGTGCGCGAGCCGGTGTGGTCGCCGTATCCACGTAGATAGGCGCAAGTTTTTGCTTGTAGGCCGCCAGCTTATGGCAAACTTCCGCGCGTTTTCGAGCGGTGAGCCCGCTCGCACCGTCAACAAACAAAGATTGCTTCGAAGCGAAGGAGATCCGAATGCGTGTTGCGCCGTTGTTCGTCGTGCTCGTCAGCGCCCTGGCCCTGACCGGTTGCCCGAAGCGCAATCAGACTGTGCCCGAGGGTGCCGGCACGACTGGTGATACAGGTGCAACGACGGCCGGTGCGGGCACCAATGGTGCGGATACCGGCTCCTCGATGCCGGCCGATCAGGCTGCGCTCCAGGAATTGCAGCGTGCGGGCATGATCATCTACTTCGACTACGACCGCACGGATATCAAGCCCGAGTTCGGGAGCGTCGTGGCGGCACATGCGAAGTACTTGAACGCGGGTAATGGTCGCAAAGTGCGCCTGGAAGGCCACGGCGACGAGCGTGGCTCGCGCGAGTACAACATCGGCTTGGGCGAGCGTCGTGCGCAGGCCGTGCGCCGCGCGCTGTTGCTGCAGGGCGTGACGGAAGACCAGATCACGACCGTGAGCTACGGCGAAGAGCGTCCAGCGGTGCCCGGCAGCGATGAAAGCGCGTATGCCAAGAATCGTCGCGTGGAACTCGTGTACACGCGGTGACCTTGTAGCGGTGTCGGCGACCCCTCTCATGAAGCACTTCCACACCATGCCATCGACCCTGCGGCGTTTGCGGTGCGCTGGGTTGCTCGTTGCGGCGGTCCTTGCGGGTTGCGTGACGACGCCGCCCGAGCAGGATCCCACGGTGCAGAAGCTCAGCGAATTGGAAGGACGCCTGCTGCGCATCGAGCGCGTTCTGACCAACCAGAGTCTGCTGGAGATGTCGCAGCGGCTCGAGGCAGCGCAGGCAGAGACGCGCACCTTGCGGGGTCAGCTCGAAGAGCTGCAGCACGCGAGTCAGCGTTCGCAGGATCAGCAGCGCGAGCTGTATTCGGATCTCGATCGGCGCTTGCAGGCAGTCGAAACCGGCGGTGGGGGCGGTGGCAGCGCCGGGGGCAGTGGGCTGACGAGCAGCAGCGGCGGCTTGCCCGTTCCGGACGGCAACGATCGGGCGAACTATCAGGCCGCATTCGATCTGTTGAAGGACGGCAAGTACGTCGCAGCCGCAGCGGGGTTCAAGCAGTTCCTGTCCACCTTTCCGCAAAGTCCGTTGGCCGACAATGCGCAGTATTGGTTGGGCGAGGCCAACTACGTCGGCAAGGATTACCAGGGGGCGTTACGCGCGTTCCGCACGGTGGTGGAGAAGTATCCGGAGTCGCGCAAGATTCCCGATGCGCTGCTGAAGATCGGTTACTGCAACTACGAGCTGAAGAATTTCAGCGATGCGAAGACGGCCTTGAACCAGGTCGTGCAGCAGTTCCCGGAAACCACGGCGGCCCGCCTGGCCAGTCAGCGCCTCGCGCGCATGGAAAGCGAAGGCTGACCCACAGAGCGTATGGACTGGATGCGCCATGAGCGTTGCAGCCCCGCCCAGTCCGGCGTCTACGACGCAACGTAGCGGACGTCTCAAGCTCACCGAGATCTTCTTGTCACTGCAAGGCGAAGCGGACAGCGTGGGCTGGCCGACCGTCTTCGTGCGCCTGACCGGCTGCCCGCTGCGCTGCCAGTATTGCGATACGCAGTACGCGTTCTATGGCGGCGAGTGGTTTCCAGTCGACGACGTTCTGGCTCGGGTCGCCGAGTTCAATGTGAAGCATGTGTGCGTCACCGGCGGTGAGCCCTTGGCGCAAAAGAGCGTGCACGAGCTGATGAGCCGCCTATGCGATTTGGGTCAGCACGTGTCCCTCGAGACGAGCGGTGCATTGGCCATTGATGGCGTGGATGCACGTGTCACTCGCGTGCTCGACATCAAGACGCCGGGAAGCGGCGAAGTCGCCCGCAATCGATGGGAAAATTTGCGCGCATTGCGTCCCGAGGAACAGATCAAGTTCGTGCTGTGCGACCGCGTGGACTACGAGTGGGCACGGACGCAGGTGACCGAGCGCCAACTCGACCGCATTTGCACCGTGCTGTTCAGCCCCAGCTTTGGCCAACTCGCTGCCGCCGACTTGGCGGAATGGATCCTCGCCGATCGCCTGCCGGTGCGTTTCCAGATGCAATTACACAAAGTGTTGTGGGGCGATACGCCCGGTCGATGAAGTGATGTCGCAGCCGCATGCCGTCGTTCTCGTTTCCGGAGGTATGGACTCCGCCGTTGCACTCGCGATCGCGCGCGGCGACGGCTTCGAATGTCACGCGCTGAGCGTCGACTACGGTCAGCGGCATCGTGCCGAGCTGGATGCAGCCAGGCGTGTGGCCGAGGCACTGGGCGCTGCCGAGCACCGCGTCTTTCGCATCGATCTCGGCCTGATCGGCGGTTCCGCGTTGACCGACACGAACATCGCCGTACCGGAGCAGCATCAGGCGGGCATCCCGATCACCTACGTGCCCGCGCGGAACACGGTCATGCTGTCGCTCGCGCTCGGATGGGCCGAGGTCCTGGGCGCAAGCCGCATCTACATTGGTGTGAATGCGGTCGACTACTCCGGTTATCCGGATTGTCGACCCGAGTTCGTTGCGGCGTTCGAGCGCGTGGCGAATCTGGCAACCAAGGCGGGCGTGGAGGGGAGCGTCGACTTCCGCATTGCGGCGCCGCTCATCGATTTATCCAAGGCGCAGATCATTCAGCGCGGTCGCGCCCTCGGCGTCGATTTCGGCATGACGGTGTCCTGCTATCAGGCCGATGACGAGGGACGCGCCTGCGGCCGCTGCGATGCCTGTCGCCTGCGCCACGATGGCTTCGTGGCGGCGGGTGTGCCCGATCCCACTCGCTACCGAGCGTCGACGGGGTGGGCTTGAGGCAGTGGCCTAGGTATCATGCGCGCCCCCGCGACCGGGCAGGACGCGGGGGGCCGGTGCCGAGTCCTCGGCATTCATCATCGGGTCGGTAGCTCAGTCGGTAGAGCACTGGACTTTTAATCCATTGGTCGTGGGTTCGATTCCCACCCGACCCACCATTCTTTAGCCTCCAGCGGGCGTTGGACCGGCTCGCGATCCGCCACTCTGTGGGGCCTCTTGTGGCAGTCGTGTGCCGGCTTGCGTCTCGAAGCGCGCTCCGGTCACACCACCTTTACGCGTGGGCGTAGATTGTTCGACTACCTGAACATGAAAAGGGCTTGTGCTCACAATCAGGCACCACTAACGTCCATCGAGCTAGTTTCAAGCTGGGTACGGTGTTACCTTACATTTGATTCACGATGACGTTCACGTTGGGCCGTAAGCCCTTGATACGTGAAAGGACACGATGAACTCTTCCCCCGACACACAGGAACCGCCACGCGCTGCGGTGCCGCATCTCGAGCGGCCGCCGTTCGCCGCGACGAACGACGAGGCGTTCTTTTTCCCCAGTGATCAGCACCTGCGGGCATTCGATTTTCTGGGTCATGCGCTCTGGACCACATCGCGCGTGGCCGTCGTCATCGCCGAGAGCGGTTGCGGCAAGAGTCTTTTGATCAACAGGCTGATGCGGCATCTGGATGACCGCTACATCGTGGCAGCAGTGCACGAAGAGCGCATGAAGCCGAATGAATTCCTCCGGCAAGTTCTGCTCCAGTACGGCATCGAATTGGACGAGGGCGATCGCACCGACCGTCGGCGTCTGCTCGAACGCTATATTCATCACCAGGCGGGGTTGGGGCGAACCTGCGTGCTCGTGGTGGAGAACGCGCAAAGCATGCATCCCCTCGTGCTCGAGGAGCTGCGCTGCCTCGCCGCGTTGGAAGTGTCCGGTGAGCGTGCGTTGAAGCTGCTGCTGTTGGGGCAACCGGCGCTCAATCACGTCCTGGATTCCCGCCGGATGACCGAAGTACTCGGACCGAACGTGCCGCGCTATGTGCTTGGCGCCTTCAGCGAGGATCAGACTGCCGCCTACATCGCGCATCGGTTGCGCGCAGCGGGCGCGTCCAACCCCGATGCGTTGGTGTCGTCGTCCCTGACCCGGCAAATTCACGTTCGTAGTCGCGGCGTTCCCGCTCAGATCAACCGCATCGGCGAGCAAGCGTTCGCGGAGGCGGGGGCTGCAGGAGCCGAGACGATCGACGAGATGGTGCTGTCGAAGGCCTTCGAGGCGCTTGGAATGCCCGCAGCGCAGCCTGTCGTGCAACCCCCGCCGCCAGGCGGCGTGACCGGTTCGCAGCCCGGTCCCGCGAAGTTGGTGCTGGCACTGCAGGGCAGCGACGAGCGCGAAATCGTGCTGCATGGAAGTCGCGTTCTGATCGGGCGCAGCGAGCACGCGGATGTACGGGTCGATAGCACGTTCGTCAGCCGTTATCACGCGTTGATCATTCGCGATGGTCATTTGGATCTACTGCTGGACCTCGGCAGCACGAATGGCCTGCTCGTCGGCTCGCGTCGCGTGATGCGGCATGTGCTCCAGCACCGCGATCTGATCCAGATCGGCCCTGCGAAGCTCACCTATATCAATGTGGCCGCGAAAGAGCAGCCCGTGGATCACGGCGAGACGGTCTGCCTCGCACGCCCCGGTTTTCCCGTGGCGCACATGGAGAGTGCCGGCGGCACGCTACTCGCGTTCGGCCGCCCCGAAGCCACGGGCTAGCCGCATCACGGCCTCTTTCGACTCGCTCACGACTCCCGTTTTGCCGGCTTGCTGGGGCGGGTATGCCTTAAGTACAGTGCGCCCCCTTGGCGGCGCGCTCCTAAGTTCGATGTCACGCTCCTGTACCCAACAGGGAATGGTGCAGGCCCGGCGTGTGCGCGCTGCTCGCAACTTCAGCCGACACATGAAGAGATAGCAGTACGTGCAACGCTGGCGGGTACATAAATTCGGTGGTTCCAGTGTGGCGGATGCGCTCTGTATGGAGCGTGTGGCGAACATCCTGGAGGCGGATCCCCATCCTCGGCTCGGCGTCGTGTTGTCCGCCTGCAAAGGCATTACCGATGCATTGCTGAATCTCGTCATCGCTGCCGAACGGCAGGATGAAACGCTCGCCCAGAAGATCGAAGAAATCCGTGCCCGTCACGACACGATCGCGACCACGCTCCTGAGCAAGGAGCTGCGCGATGAGTTCATGGCCGAGCTCGAAGCCGACCTCCAGAACATCGCGGGCATCCTCCAGGCCATTCGCCTCATCCGCTCGGCGGCACAGAACGTTCGCGATCTGGTGTCCGGGTACGGCGAGATCTGGTCCACACGGTTGTTCTCACGTTATCTGCGTCAGCGCGGTCGTCGAGCAGGGTCGGTGCAGTGGGTCGATGCGCGTGACATCGTGGTCGTCGATTGGGGTTCGCTCGGGCCGAGCGTACGGTGGGAGCAGTCGCACGAAAACGCCGCGCAAGCGAAGCATCAGGAAGGACCGGCGACCCTGATCATCACCGGGTTCATCGCCCGTGATGCGCAAGGTCTGCAGACCACGCTCGGCCGCAACGGCAGCGACTTCTCCGCCTCCATCTTCGGTGCGCTGCTCGATGCCGCAGAGATTCACATCTGGACCGACGTGGATGGCGTGCTCAGTGCCGATCCGCGCCTCGTGCCGGATGCCACCGTGATCGATTCGCTCTCGTACAACGAAGCCATGGAGCTCGCGTATTTCGGCGCCAAGGTGATCCATCCGCAAACGATGGCGCCAGCCGTGCTGAAGAGCATCCCGATCTGGATCCGCAACACATTTGCGCCCGAGAAACCGGGCACGCTCATTTGCGCGCGCTCCGATTCGAAGTTGCTCGTGAAGGGCATCACCAGCATCGATCGCGTGGCGCTCGTGAATCTCGAAGGCGCCGGTATGATCGGCGTGCCCGGCACGGCGCAGCGTCTGTTCGGCGCACTACGCGATCATGGCATCTCCGTCATCCTGATCTCGCAAGGCAGCTCCGAGCATTCGATCTGCTTCGCGATTCCGGAGGGCGAAGCGCAACGCGGCGAGCACGTCGTGCGGCAGGCATTTGAAAGCGAGCTGCGGCAGGGACAGATCCAGAGTGTGGAGGTAACGCCCGGCTGCAGCATCCTTGCGGTCGTGGGCGACGGTATGGCGGGTGCTCACGGTGTCGCCGCGAAGGTTTTCAGCTCGCTCGGCACGGCCGCGGTGAACGTGCGTGCCATCGCTCAGGGCGCATCCGAGCGCAACATCTCTGTCGTCATCGACGGCAAACAGGCGTCGCGTGCGCTGCGCTCCGTGCACTCGAGCTTCTACTTGTCGCCGCACACGATTTCGATCGGGCTCATCGGCCCGGGTGTGGTCGGCGGGGTCTTGCTCGATCAGCTCGCAACCCAGATCGATCGCCTCTCGCGCGAGCTCAAGCTCGACCTGCGTGTGCGCGGTCTCATGAGCTCCAGGACCATGTTGCTCGCCGACCAGGAAATCAACCTGAAGCATTGGCGCCCGGCATTCGAGGGCAGCAAGGTCGCGGCCGATGCAACGCGTTTCGCCGAGCACGTGCACGCCGATCATCTGCCCCACGCAATCATCATCGACTGCTCGGCGAGCGCGGCAGTCGCAGCACTCTATCCGCAGTGGCTGGCCGCCGGCATTCACGTCGTGACGCCGAACAAGAAGGCCAACAGCGGCGACTACGGCTTCTTCGAACAGATCCGCGAAGCCAAACGCCAGGGCGGTGCTCATTACCTGTACGAAGCCACCGTCGGTGCGGGCCTGCCCGTCGTGCAGACCCTGCGTGACCTGCGTGAGACCGGCGATGAGATCGTGCGTATCGAAGGCATTCTCTCCGGCACGCTGTCCTATCTGTTCAACGTGTGGGACGGCTCGACGCCGTTCTCGACCGTGGTACGCGATGCGAAAGCGAAGGGCTATACGGAGCCCGACCCGCGCGACGATCTGTCGGGAGTCGACTTCGCGCGCAAGCTGATCATTCTCGGTCGCGAGATGGGTTTGCAGCTCGAGCTGAAAGACGTACAGCTCGAAGGACTCGTACCGCAGGCACTGACTTCCTGTAGCGTGCAGGAATTCCTCGATCGGCTGCCGCAGTTCGACGGCGAAATGCGTGACCGCCTGGACCGCGCACGACAGCGCAATCATGTGCTGCGCTACGTGGGAGCACTCGATGCGGCTACGCGCAAGGCATCGGTCGGGCTCGTCGAGCTGGAGCGCTCGCATACGTTCGCGAACATCAATCTCACCGACAACGTCGTGCGGTTCATGACCAGCCGCTACAACCAGAATCCCTTGGTCGTACAAGGGCCAGGTGCCGGACCGGAAGTGACCGCGGGCGGCGTGTTCGCCGACCTGCTGCGCATCTGTGCTTATCTGGGCGCGCAACTCTAACCACCGAATCAAGCGATCAGGCCGACCATGCGCGACTCAGCTCTTGCCTTTGCTCCCGCCAGTGTCGGCAACGTCGCCGTCGGCTTCGACGTGCTGGGACATAGCTTTCAAGCCATCGGCGATCGCGTGCTGGCGCGGCGTACGAATACGCCGGGCGTGACCATCGCCGCGATCAAGGGCGTCGTCGCCGACCTGCCCCTCGAGCCAGAGCGCAACACCGCCGGCAAGGCCGTGCTCAGCATGGTGCAGGAGCTCCAGCTGCCGTTCGGTATCGAGCTCACGATCGAGAAGGGCATCCCGCTCGGATCCGGTCTGGGTGGTTCTGCGGCATCGGCCGTGGCCGCGGTGGTGGCGGCGGGCGGATTGCTCGAGCGGTCGCTGACGAAGCTCGAGCTGCTGAAGTTCGCCATGCACGGCGAAGCGGTGGCGAGCGGCTCCGTGCACGTCGACAACATCGCGCCTTCGCTATTCGGCGGTCTCGTGCTCACTGTCGGCATCGACAATCCTCACGTGAAACAGATCCCCGTGCCGCCCAGCGTGCGCTGCGTACTGGTTCATCCGCACATGATGCTGTCGACGCGTGAAGCACGACAGATCCTGAAGCGGACCGTCGAGCTGTCAGACGTCATCTGGCAGCAGGCAAATCTCGCAGGGTTTCTCACCGGATGCTTCACCGGCGATGTGAACCTGATCCGCGAGTCGCTCGAAGACGTGATCATCGAGCCGCAACGGCAGGTGTTGATCCCGGGCTTCAAGGCAGTGAAGGAGGGCGCCAAGGCTGCAGGCGCACTCGGCTGTTCCATTTCCGGCGCCGGTCCGACGATTTTTGCGTGGTGCGAAGAGCAGCACGCAAATGCTGTGCGTGACGCCATGGTGGCCGGCTTCAAGGCGCATGACCTCGAGAGCGATGCATGGATCTCAACGCTCGATCCGGCTGGCGCTCGCTTGATATAGGCACTCATCTCATGCGCTATTGCAGTACCCGTAACCACGACAGCCAGGCGACGTTGAGCGAGGCGATCGCCCGGGGCATCGCCCCCGACGGCGGGTTGTACGTGCCCGTGCAATTTCCGCATTTCGTCCCGCACGACTTCCGCGGGCCGATGACACTGCAGAGTGTCGGCGAGCAATTGCTCGCGCCGTTTGCAGCAGACGATCTGCTCGCACCGGAGATCGGTGCGATTTGTCGTGAGGCCTTCAATTTTCCGGTGCCGCTGGTCCATATCGACAAGACCGCAACACCGCTGGCGGTGCTCGAGCTGTTCCATGGTCCGACCGCGGCATTCAAGGATTTCGGCGCCCGCTTTCTGGCGGCGGCGCTGGAACGCATTCGGCGCGGCGCCAAGCGCAAGCTGACGATTCTCGTCGCCACCTCGGGAGATACGGGTGCCGCCGTGGCATCTGCATTCCATCGCCGGCCTTGGGTCGATGTCGTCGTGCTGTATCCCAAGGGACTCGTCTCGCCGCGCCAGGCGCATCAACTCGCGTGCTGGGGCGACAACGTCCGCACGTTCGCCGTGAAGGGCACGTTCGATGACTGTCAGCGCCTGGTGAAGGAGGCGTTCCTCGATCCCACGCTGTCGAAAGAGCGCGATTTTTCATCCGCGAACAGCATCAACATCGGCCGCCTGTTGCCGCAGATGGTCTATCACGCCCTTGCCAGCCTGGAGCTGTGGCGCGACACGGGCAAACGTCCCAACTTCGTCGTTCCCACAGGCAATCTTGGCAATGCGCTCGCTTGTCTGTGGGCGCGGCACGTCGGGCTGCCCATCGGCGAGGTCGTGCTGGCCACCAACGCGAACCAGACCATCACGGACTTCCTGCACGATGGCACGTGGCGGCCACGGCCCAGCATCCCGACCTTGGCGAATGCGATGGACGTTGGCGACCCCAGTAACATGGAACGGCTGCGCGACCTGCACCCGGACTTCGAAGAGCTGCAAAGCCAGATCGGCGCCTCGAGCGTGGACGACATCGAGATCCGCGCCACGATCCGCCGCGATGCGAACGAGCTGTCCCGCATCTGGTGCCCGCACTCGGCCACGGCAGCAAAGGTGTACCGTCGCCTCGTCTCTCGCGGTGCGCGCGGGCAATGGGTCGTGGTCGCCACGGCGCATCCGGCCAAATTCAACGAAGTCGTGGAACCGCAGATCGGTCGCGAGGTGGCCATGCCCGAGACATTGGCCAAGCTGATGGCATTGCCACGCGTCGAGACGGAACTCGACCCCACTCTTGGCGCGTTGCGCGCGCAATTGCAGAACGCTTGAATTCACCTATGCCGGTCGACGTTCCCTGGTGGATCTACCCTCTCGTTGGCGCGGGGCTGTTCATCGCCGCGTGCGTATGGGGTTATCTGAAGTACCGCGAATACCGTTTCCGCAAGGGCAACCAGACTGCGATTTCCAACATCGCTTACGAGATCCTGCGCGACGTCCTCGTCCCGAATGGCAATGGTGGCCACATCCACCTGCACTATGTGCTGCTCACCCAGCGCGGTCTGCTGGTGCTCGACTTGCTCGATCTGCCAGGCGCCATTTTCGGCGGCGACCAGATGATCGAGTGGACCGCGATCGGTCGCAAACGCCGCTACACGTTTGCCAATCCCCAACATGCCCTCTATGACCGCATGGCGGCCGTGAAACTGTTGTCCGGCGATGTGCCCGTCGATGGCCGCGTCGTGTTCACCACCCGCAGCGAATTTCCCAAAGGACGCCCGCGCAACGTGCTGCGGATCGATGACCTGCCCAACCAGTTCCCGCCTGTGGACCGTGCGCGGGGCAACATCGCCGCAGCGTTTGGCGATGTCTGGGCGAACGTGAAGCGGCACTCCGAGCCGAATCCACTCGCGGCGTAACCTTCCCGCGACCCTCGTTCCCCTCGCGACTCATCGCTGGAGCGGCAGCTCGGCGGAGCCCCGCCCATCGGACGACCGAAAAAAGCGGAACGCTCTGACGGTCACGGATCTCCGGGCGGCCACCCGAACAGACGACGGGCATTCGAGGTCGTCGCCGCTGCCAACTCCAGCGGCGACTCACCGCGCGCCGCTGCAATCGCGGCGAGCACGTGCGGCAGATACATCGGCTCGTTGCGGCGGCTCTTCGGGTGCGGCTTCAGATCGCGCGGTAGCAGATACGGCGCATCCGTCTCGATCAGCAGGCGCTCGCGTGGCACATGGCGCACGACTTCACGCAGATGCAACCCGCGACGTTCATCGCAAATCCACCCCGTGATGCCGATATGCAAACCGAGATCGAGATAGGCACGGGCTTCCTCCCACCCGGCCGTGAAGCAATGCGCCACACCGCCGACGATGCGCTCACGCACACCGCGAACGATGGCCACGAAATCCTCATGGGCATCGCGTTGATGCAGGAACACGGGTTTGCGAGCGTCGATGGCGAGCGCGAGTTGTGCTTCGAATGCCTGCCGTTGCACGGGTCGCGGTGAGAAGTCGCGGAAGTAGTCCAGGCCGCATTCGCCGCCTGCGAGCACCTCGGGTTGAGCGAGCAACCGACGCAGATCGTCGAGTGCAGCGGCATCCAGGTCGGTCGCATGATGCGGATGGATGCCCGCCGTCGCGCGCACTGTCTGCGGCCATTGCCGCGACAGCTCGATGGCGGCGCGCGTGCTGGCGATCGAGCTGCCCGTAACCAGCAAGTGCTTTACGCCGACGTTCTGCGCGCGTTCGATGACGTCGGAGCGGTCGGTATCGAAGCTGTCATGGGCGAGGTTGGCCCCAATATCGATGAGCTCGGGCGCTGACAATGCTACGGACTCCACAGAAGTGCGGGCAGGCGTCGGTGCTCGTGCGGGACGGCGAACGCGTGCGTGCTATGGTCTGGTCGTTATGACCGACTCATTCATTACGCATTGCAAGGAGTCTAGCAGTCGCTGGCGGCGGTATGGCTGCACGTGGCTGTTGCTGCTGCTTGCGTGTGTTCATGTGCAGGCGGACGAATCGGCTGAGCTCGACGATGCCACCGCTCGGATGCAGTACGCGTACTACACGCGAGATGAGCGTGCGTTGCGCGCGGGACTGAGCGATGTGGAGCGCATGTCCGTGCCTGACGCGGAACAGGTCTGGCGCGAATATCAGCTCGGCCTGGCCTATTGGCGGTTGGCGGAGCTGTCGAGCTCGGGTCCCGCGAGTGCACGCGTGCGGATTCTGAGCCGTTGTGAGGAACACCTGGATGCTGCCATCCATCTGCGTCCGGCATTGACCGAGGCCAAAGCGGTCCGCGGTCTGTGTGCCGTCGAGCGCGGCGGCGCGCGCGCGTCGAAGCATGCGTGCAGCGATCAGACCGACGTCGCCAAGGCGTTCGAGCTCGCGCCACGTAATCCCCGGGTGCTCTACGTTCAGGCCGTGTGCGCGCTGCAAGAGGGCGATCCATCCCGTGCGCTGGAGCATGCGCAACGCGCGGCGGCCGCATTCGAGCAGGCACCGCTCGAGGCGGAAGAACACAGCAATTGGGGTCAGGCAGAGACCTGCGTGCTACTGGCCCGGTTGTTGCTGAAGCACGGCGACCGCGCCGCCGCGCGCGACCGCGTCGAACAGGCGTTGGTGCTCGCGCCTGATTACGTCGCAGCGCGAGAGCTGTTGAGTCAAATCGCTGCGGGCAAGTAGCCCTTGTCGCGCTTCCGCCCTGCGTCGAGCTGAGCTAGGCTTCGTCCACTTCATCCGGCGCCCGGCAGCACGCATTGCACTATGCAAAGTCAGCTTCAGCTCTTCAGTTCTGACCGGAGCGAGCCCTGGTCGGTGCGCGTGAGCTCACGGGCGCGGCGCTTGTCCGTCCGCGTATATCCCGGAGGGCGAGTCGAAGTCGTCGTGCCGCAAGGTGCCTCGCCCGTCACCGTGCAGCGCTTCGTCGGCACGCATCGGCGTTGGATCCTGGATCGCGTCGGTGAGCTGTCCACGACCGATGCCAGCAGTCTGTCCCCGCCGAGCGAGCTGACACTGCCTGCGATTGGCAGAACGGTGCCGGTCGAATATCAATCGCGCGGCGGTGGTGTGCCCCGCGTCGCGTTGGATGCACGCGGTACGTTGCGTGTGGCCGGAGACGTATCCAATCAGAAGCTCGTCACCCAGGCGCTGCGCGAGTGGTTGCTGAGCTTCGCGCGCGAGATGCTCGGTGCGGAGCTCACGCACGTGGCGGCGGAAACAGGCTTCACGTATCGCCGCATGCAGATTCGCCGGCAGCGCACGCGCTGGGGCAGCTGCTCGATTTCGGGAACCATCAGCCTCAATGTCTGCTTGCTGTTCCTGCGGCCCGACATCGTGCGCTATCTGCTCATCCACGAGCTCTGTCACACACGTCATATGAATCACTCCGCCCGGTATTGGGCGCTCGTCGCTACCCACGAGCCCAACTTCCGCCAGCTCGATCGCGAGTTGCTGCGCGGTTGGCGGCATGTGCCGGCGTGGATGTTCGGGTGAGAAGTTCCCATGTCGACCGGCAGCGATAAACCGCCGGGGAGCAAGGTCGACCTCTCCGACGAGCAGGTGCACTGGGATCTGGGCGAGTCGCAGAGCTACGGTCAGTACCTGGACCTGGACCGCATCCTCAACGCCCAGCACCCCGCGTCGTATGAACACGACGAGATGCTGTTCATCATCATCCACCAGACCTCCGAGCTGTGGATGAAGCTGTGCCTGCACGAATTGACGGCCGCCGTCGATCACATCCGGCGCGACGATCTGGGTCCGACCTTCAAGATGCTCTCACGGGTGTCGCGCATCCAGGCGCAACTCGTGCAGTCGTGGGACGTGCTCGCAACGATGACGCCCGCCGAGTATTCGGCCTTCCGCAACGAGCTTGGACGTGCGTCGGGATTTCAGTCGTATCAATATCGCGCGCTGGAATTCATCCTCGGCAACAAGAATGCCGACACCATCGAAGTCCATCGCCGCGATCCGCAGGCCTATGCGCTGCTCCAGCGGGCCTTGATCACGCCGAGCGTGTACGACGAGAGCTTGCGTCTGTTGAGCCGCCGCGGCTTCGAGATCCCCAACGATTATCTCGATCGCGACTGGTCGCAGCCGTATCTGCCGAGCAAGCAGGTCACTGCCGCGTGGCTCGCGGTCTATCACAGCGTCGACGACAACTGGGATCTCTACGAACTGGCCGAGAAGCTGGTCGATCTGGATCACAAGTTCCAGCTCTGGCGTTTCAGCCACATGAAGACCGTCGAACGCATCATCGGCTACAAGCGCGGCACCGGCGGCACGGGCGGCGTTTCCTATCTCACGAAGGCGCTGGAGCTGCGCTTCTTTCCCGAGCTGTGGTCCGTGCGCACGGCGATGTGACGCACAGCCATCGTCTCTCACGCGTTGCTCGCATCCGCCGCCTTGCGTACGACGAACGCTCGAGAGCGGCGGCGGGCTGCGTATACACGCCAACCGAGTAACGCCGTAACCAGCACGGCATAGAGCAGCGGTTCGCGGAAATCGGCTTTGACCTGCCACCAGAAGTGCCACACACCGAGGATCGCAATGACGTAGATGGCGCGGTGAAGTCGCTGCCAGCGTCGACCGAGGCGCCGCATCATGCCGCGCGTCGAGGTCGCCGCGAGCGGAATCAGCAGCAGCAACGCTGCGAAGCCAATGGTGATGAAGGGGCGCTTCGCGATGTCCTTCAGAATGCCGCTCCAATACACGCCCTGATCCAGAATCAACCACGTCAGAAAGTGTGCGAGCACATAGAAGAACGCGAACAGGCCCAGCATGCGCCGCAGGGCAAGCAGCGCTGTCTGTCCCGTCCAGTCCTTCAGCGGGGTGATCGCGAGCGTGAGCACGAGGAGCCGCAAACCCCAGATACCTAGCGTGTCCTGAATCGCTTCGATCGGATTCGCGCCCAGATCGAGCGCGCCGAACGCGCCGGCAACGACGCCTGCCGCAGGCAGCAGGCACAGCAGGAACAACGGCGGCTTGATGTAGAGGCGGACCGTGCGCAGCGCCAACATCAGAAATCACGCTTCAGATTCATGGCCTGATACAGCGGCGCGACTTCCCGCGCGTAGCCGTTGAACATCTGGGTGGGAATGCGCGCGGAGAACAGACTGCCGCCGATGCGTCGTTCGCGTGCCTGGCTCCAGCGGGGATGATCGACCTGCGGATTTACGTTGGCATAGAACCCATATTCGTCAGGTGCCGCGATATTCCATGACGTGTCGGGTTGCCGCGAGGTGAAGCGGATCTCGACGATCGACTTGATCCCCTTGAAGCCGTATTTCCACGGCACGACCAGGCGCAGCGGCGCGCCGTTCTGATTCGGCAAGCTCTGACCGTAGAGCCCGGTCACCAGCAGTGTCAGGGGATGCATGGCTTCATCGATGCGCAGGCCTTCCACATACGGCCACTGCAGCACGGGGAAGTGTTGGCCCGGCATTTCGGCAGGCCGGTGCACGGTCGTGAAGGCAACGTATTTCGCCTTCGATGTCGGCTTGAAACGCTTCAGCACGTCACCCAATGGCACGCCGATCCAGGGAATCACCATCGACCACGCCTCGACACAGCGCAGCCGATAGATGCGCTCCTCGAGCGCGTGCGGTTTGAGCAGGTCTTCCAAGGCATAGGTGCCGGTGACTTCGGCTTCGCCGGAGACCTTTACCGTCCACGGTTCCGGATGGAAGCGTCCGGAGTTGGCCGCCGGTTCGTCTTTGGAAGTGCCGAACTCGTAGTAGTTGTTGTACGTCGTGATGTCGCGATAGCTGTTCGGCGCTTCGTCCGTGCTGTAACGGGCGTTCTTCGTGTAGCTCAGCTTGTGGACAGCACCTGCGCTGACACGCGGCAGCCATGCGGAGCCGATCAGTCCTGCCGCGAGCGCGCACTGCACGAATTGCCGGCGCTGCCGGTAAACCGACTCGGAAGTGATCTCCGAAGGCTGGATGCCGGCGCTGTGGCCGGGTTCCGGTCGACGTATCCGCATGCGACTACCCCCCACGATGAGCGAACCGATCGCTATTCAGCAAACTTCAGGCGAGGCGCGAAGCACCCGTGCCGTGTGATGGACTGTGCCGGAATCGATGGGGTTCCACCATTCATTAGGTGCAAGTGCGGTCTTCGCGGCGCTGGCCGCCGTGATGACAATCACACGTCGGATCGACTGGTACCGCAGCACCCAGTGATTGCCGTGTGACCGAGTTCATGCAGGGAGGCCTGCACGTGCGGCACTAGGGCATGTTTCGGAACCAACATAAATGCCCATCGATCTACCAGTGGATGGTCGATCAGGTTGGAGAGTCGAACACATGCCGCGTTCGCCGGGTGCAGTGAGAGTCGAGCCGCTGAGGGCGCGCGGCGCCTACGTGGATTATGAGCTTGCACCGTTTTGGCTCGTGATCGCTCGCTATCTCTCGCCCTTCTGGTTGTTTCGCGATGCGAGTCGCGGTGACTGGGTCACCCGGGCGGCGGCCTATCGCCACAATCGCAGCATGCGCAATTATCTGCCGAGCTACATGGGGAAGTGGGCGTTCCAGGCCGCATTGGCACTCTGCCTGACGTTCGTCTTCGATTCGTTGGCCGCGCCGGAGCGTCCGCGCTTTGGCGTGTACGTCCTGTTTGCGGCGGGCTCCGGCATCGCGTTCGCCTGTTGCCTGTGCATGCTGTTCATCATGGCGTACGCGTATCTCTATCTCGCACGCCACGATTTCCGCTGAGACTCACGCGGTCATCTGCCAGCGAGTCGCGGGCATGGACGCTTCGATGCGATCCTGCTTGCGATCCTTGTGGAATCCATTCGCCGGCACGTAGTCCAATGCCGCGCGCTTACGCGCCAAAGCATCCGCTTGGGCCTCGTCGGGGGTGACGCGCCGCTGCGCAGTGGCTGCACGCCGCCCGAGTAAGTACGGCATCTCCATCTCCTCCCGAGTTTCCCTCCCGCGGGGAAACGCCTGACGGCGCGTAAAGATCCGCTTGCGTGTCGCCAGCTGCATACGCTGCAACTGCAGGACGCTCCAATGCGTTTTCTTCCGGAGTGCGGTCAGCCCGCAACGACAGGAAATTCGGTTACAGGAGATTCGCATGAACGTGACAGAGCTGCTTCCCTTTCGCTCGCGCCGTCCGCGCTTCTCGACAGCGCAGAAGGCCGCGCTTGGCGGTGCCATCGCGCTGGTCGCCGCGCCGGCCATCCGCTTTGTCGCGACGAATCTGCGACGTCGACTCACAGCGGGCGATCAGCCGGGGAAGGCCAAGAGCGAGGCGGCGATCGACAAGACATTGAAAGACACGTATCCGGCCAGCGATCCACCGGCGTCGCGCTATTTCGACATTCCAGCCAATCGCCAATAGTGGTTTCATGCTGGGAGCAAGGCGCTGCGCCAGCAGCGCCTTTGTTTTTATCGCCGCGTGACTGCGGAATCGAGAGGTGGCATTGACGCTGTCCCACCGTAGCAGTGCCCGCCTGGTCAGGAGTCTCGCACCCAATGCCCGGAACAACGATCGATAGCGAACGATTTGCCTTGCGCGCGGACTACCTCCGACCCGACCGCGATGGCGAGAATATGAAGATCTTCGTGACCGGAGCGCTGGGCTTCATCGGTGCGCATTTCGTCGAACGTGCGTTGGCTGAGGGTCATCACGTGACGGGGCTGTACCGCAGCGCCGAGGGCGACAGGCAGGAGCTGCTGGAGTCGTTGGAGCAGCAAGGCGCCTTGCTTGCGCAAGGCGACGTTCTGGAGCCCGAACGCTATCAGCCCGTGATGGCGGGCATCGATTGCGTCTGCCACTTCGCTGCCGCGTTCAAAGGCGCGAGTCATACCGAGGAGGAGTTTCATCACATCAACGTGCTCGGCACGGAAGCGGTGTTACGTGCTGCTGCGAAAGCCGGCGTGCGCCGGTTCGTTCTCTGCAGTACGGCTGGCATCTATGGACAGCGCTGCGCCGGCGTGACGGACGAGTCGGCGCAAGCGCGACCCTGGAATGCTTACGAACGCAGCAAGCACGCGGCCGAGGAATGCGTGCGCAGGCTCGCCCCTCAGCTGCAGATGGAATTCGTGATCCTGCGGCCGGCCGTCGTGTATGGACCGCGTGACGATCGGCTGCTCAAGCTCTTTCGAACGGCAGCCAAGGGTCAGTTTCCGTTGTTCGGCCCCGGTCGGGGTCGTCGTCACATGGTGTATGTGAGCGATGTGGCGGACGCATTTCTGCTGGCGTGCACGCAGCCGAAGGCCGGCAACGAAGAGATGATCATCGCCGGTCCTGAAGCGACGTCGCTCAAAGCGATGCTCGATACGCTTGCCGGCGTGGTCGGCCGTTCCCGTTGTGGGCCGCGGCTGCCGCTCGCGCCGATGCTGTTGCTGGCGGCGCTCGTGGAGGATCTCTGCAAGCTCATCCGCGTGAGCCCGCCGATCTACCGTCGCCGCATGGACTTCTATCGCAGCGATGCGGCGTTCGATTGCAGCCGGGCGCGTCGCTTGCTGGGGTGGCGGCCGCGGGTGAGCCTGCGGGATGGCTTGCGTCGCACGTATGAAGCGACCGAGCGCAGCACGAGCCTGGGCCACGTGGCCGCAATTGCCGCCGCGCTCACGATCGGTGTTGGTTACCTGTGCTGCGTCATGGGACCGTTGGTCTGAATGCTCGGGTGAATCGACTACCTCAGAGAAGTATCCCTTCTCCGACTCTCCTCCAACACCGCATGCAGGTTCTCCAACGTGTCCGCCTCCCGCGCGGGCTTATCACGACGCCAACGCGCGATGCGTGGAAATCTCACGGCAATGCCGGACTTGTGCCGCTTCGATTCGGCGATGGCCTCGAACGCGAGCTCGAACACCTGCGTCGGCTCGACCGCTCTCACAGGCCCGAAGCGTTCCGTCGTGTGCGCGCGCACCCATCGATCCACTGCGGCGATCTCGTCATCGGTCAGACCCGAATAGGCTTTCGCCACGGGCATCAGCTCATCGTTCTGCCACACGCCGAACGTGTAGTCGGTGAACAGGTTGGAGCGTCTCCCATTGCCGGGTTGCGCACAGATCAGCACGGCATCGAACGTGTACGGATCGATCTTCCACTTCCACCACGTGCCGCGTTTGCGACCCGCCGCATACGGCGATCGGAGCTGCTTCAACATCAGACCCTCGACACCGCGCAAGCGTGAGCCGACGCGCAATTCTGCGAGCGCTTCCCAGCTCGACGCCTCGATACGTCGCGAGAGGGAGATGATTGCCTGCGCATGCGGCGGTAACTCGCTCACGATGTGTTCCAGTTGTGCCCGACGCTCCGCGAGCGGCCAGTCGCGAATGTCGTCGCCGCGCCATTCCAGCACGTCGTACACCAGGTAGTGCGCGGGGACCTTGCTCAGAATCGCCGGCGTGAGTTTCTTGCGGCCGATGCGCTGCTGCAGCTCGGCGAACGGCAGCGGCCGTCCATCGGACCACGCGAGGAGCTCGCCATCGAGCACTGTCCCGTTCGGCAGTGCCATGGCTGCTTGCTCGATTTCTGGGAAGCGTTCCGTGACCAGCTCCTCGCCGCGTGACCAGATGAAGCAGCGACTGGCCCGGCGCACGACCTGCGCGCGAATGCCATCCCACTTCCACTCGGCGAGCCAGTCTGCGACGGCGCCCAAGGTTGCGACGGGATCTTCGAGCGGAGAGGCGAGGAAGAAGGGATAGGGTGCGGCAGGATCGTCCTCGGTGCGCTCGGCGGCGATCAGCTGGTGCCAGAAGCTCGCCGTGGGATTCCAGTCACCCATCATGCGGCGGCTGACTTCGACCGGCGGCAAGCCGAACGCTGCAGCGACCCCGCGTGTGGCTAGTGTTTGCGATACCCCTACGCGCAGCTCGCCCGTGAGCAGCTTGTTGAGCAGAAAGCATTCGCGATAGGGCAGGGTGCGCCACCACGCGATCACTGCGTCACGCTGCTCCAGCTCGTCGCGATCGCGCAATGTCAGCAAACGTGATTCGATCCATTCGGCGAGACTCACGTCTTCCGTGACCGTGCTCGTCTGCTCCGGCGACTCCATCAACAGCGCGATGACCTCGGCCAGATCGCCCACATCGCCATACGTGTCTTCGATCAGCCAGGCCGGCAATCCAGACGCTTCGATGAGCCAACCCCAGAGCTTCGCTTGGCCGATGAAGCGCTTCAATCGACGGCCGGACAGAATGAACAGAGCCCACGCGGCGTCGGCGGGCTCGGCGCTGCGGAAGTAACGCACCATGGCCGCAACTTTGAGATTGGTTGCCGTCGTGGTGTCGATGTCCTCGTGCAGTTGAGCGAAGGCCCGCACTAGTCTTCACCTTCGAACTGTGTGGCGATCACGGCGGCGTCGCGACCTTGCTCGACCAGATAGCGCGTCATCGCTTCGGAGTGTCCGTGCGTGAGCAGGATGCGGCGCGCGCCGGTTTCGTCGAACGTGCGCAACAGGCCGGGCCAATCGACGTGATCCGACAGGACGAAGCCGCGGTCGTATCCCCGGCGCCTGCGATTGCCTCGAACCCGCATCCAGCCCGAGCAGAAACCGCTCGAATGCTCGCCGAAGCGACGCATCCAGGGCGAACCTGCAGCGCTGGGTGGCGCGAGGATGAGCGCGCCCGCGTATTCCTTCTTCTTCGCCGACGTGGCCGATGTCGTTGGCGTCATGCCAATGCCGGCAGCGCGATACGCATCGATCAACGGCAGCAACGCGCCGTGCACATACACCGTTTCGTTCGTGAACGCGCTCAGCTCGGCCAGGACACGCTGCGCCTTGCCCAGCGCATAACAAAACAACACGGACGCAATGCCGCGCTCGCGATTGACCTGCCACCACTCGTAGATCTCGCGGATCACACGGTGCGGATGAGGCCAGCGATAAATCGGCAGGGCAAACGTGGCCTCGCTGATGAAGACATCGCATGGCACGACTTCGAAGGACGCGCAGGTGGGATCGGGTGCGCGTTTGTAATCGCCGGATACCACCCAGACCTGTGCGCCGTCGTCGATGCGGATCTGCGCCGATCCCAGCACGTGACCTGCCGGATGGAAGGACACGCGCACGGCGCCCAATCGCAGCGGCTCGCCGTAGGGCACCGATTGCAGCCGATCCGGCTCGCCGGTGCGCACGGCTGCAATCGATACACCGGGCTCGGCGAGGAGATACCGCTCGCTGCCGCGCCGCAGATGGTCGCCATGACCATGAGTGATCAACGCCCGATCGACGGGCATCCAGGGGTCGATGGTGAACCCGCCGCGCGGGCAGTGCAGCCCACGCTCCGTGGCAACGACGAGCGCGTCCGACATGAGCCTCCCGGTGTGTGGCTATGCGGGAAGAATGGTCACCGCAACAAGGGTGTTCCTCTGCGATCTCCCTCCCTTGCGAAGCGGGGGAGGGCCGGGGTGGGGGCAAGCGCGAAGCGCGGAACGCCATTCATGCGTGGACCCACAGCCACCAGACCGCCCATGCGCTCGCGATCGACAGGATGACGCCCGTCGTGACGTAGAGCGCGTACGCGCGTGGGCCGGAGACCCAGCTCACGACGATCTTGACGCTGGCGTTCGTCGTGAATGCCAACAGCACCGCCAATTGGGCGACATGCGCGCCGAGCACCTCGCGCTGGCGCATGAGAGCAGCCGATATCGCTGCAGAGTGGGTGTCCGCGAAGCCAGCGGCCGCAATGCCGGCCAGTGCACCGCGCGGTCCCAGCGTGTGAGCCAGTAACGCGGACGTGAATAGCACGACGGCCAGAATGAGTCCGAACGTCAACGCGGCGCGCACGCTCAGCGGTCGGCCGAGCGGCAACTCGGCGGGCTCCGCATCGCCTCGCTTCAGCAGCAGCACGCCAGCGAACACAGCCGAGACCGACCCCGCTGCGATGCACGGCCAGAGCAGTTGCATGGCGAGCTCTGCGTAGGTCGCGCTCAGCACGACGAAGAGCAGCACGGCGGTTGCGACGGAAGAAAAATGGGCCGCTGCCGCCGCATGTCGCGTCAGCGATGGCTGCGCCCACGCGCGTTGGCCCATGGCAGCGTGAGTCGTAACGCTCGAGATGAAGCCGCCGAGCGCACCGGCCAGGGCGAGTCCCTTGCGCGGTCCGAGCAGCCGCAACGCAATGTAAGCGATTGCGTTGACGCCCATCACGAGCACCACGACGTACCACAAGCGCCGCAAATTGATGGCTTCCAGCGGATCGACGGGCCGGTTGGGCAGCAGCGGCAGGATCACGAGGGCCGCCGCGAGCAGGAGCAGGCCGTCCTGCAGCTCACGATCCGACAAGCGCTCCTGGACCAACTCGTGCAGCCAAGAGCGCGAGGCGAGGAGGATGGTGAGTACCACGGCGACGCCTGCGCTGTAGGCCGGGTACGAGAGCGTCAAAGCACCGAGCGCAAACGTCGCCAGCAGTGCAACCTCCGTGGTGATGCCCGGATCCGAGGCCCGCGTCTTCAGGTAGCCCGCCAACGCCATTGCGGTAACGGCCGCAGCCATGATCGCAAGGGCAACCGGATGCGCCAGGAGCTGCGCGAGCAGGCCCAGCAGGGCGACGATCGAAAACGTGCGTACGCCTGCGATCTCGCGCTCGGCGCCCCTGCCTTTCGACCGTTCGCGTTCGCTGCCGATGAGCAGGCCGATGCCGAGCGCGACGGCCGTGGCAAGAATGAGGGGATCGAGGCCGAGTTTGTCCATCGCGCGTTCTTCGTTACGGGCTCAGTACGCGCGATGATGCCCGACCTGGATCGTGCTGGCTTGCCACGCCCGCGACCGTATTGCTCCTGACGGGGTCGAAGCCTGCAGCGGCACTATGCTGTGACTTCCAATACTCGCTGCGGCGGAGGTGAGGTATGTACAAGAAGATCCTCGTACCGGTGGACGGCAGTGCGACGGCAACGCGCGGCCTGGAGGAGGCCGTTACGCTCGCGCTGGAATTGCAGGCGCAGCTGCGCATCGTGCACGTCGTCAACGAATTGATCGTGGTCGGGGGCGAACAGATGTACTACGACTTCCCGACAGTGATCGAGTCGCTGCGCGAGCAAGGCAGGCGCGTGCTGCAGGCAGCGGAGGCGTACGCACGCGGCCGCGGCGTCGAGGTGCAGGTGGAGCTCGTCGAAGCCGTGGGCAACAAGGCCGCGGAGTTCATCGTGAAGTGCGCGGCAGCGTGGGCGGCGGACTTGATCGTGATGGGCACGCACGGGCGCCGTGGATTCGGCCGCTGGGCACTGGGCAGCGATGCCGAGAGCGTGCTGCGTTCCGCCAGCGTGCCGGTGTTGTTGGTGCGAGCACCTGCCTGACGCGGATATCGATGAAAGCGCGGAGCGCCTCTAACCAACCGCCAACCGCCAACCGCCAACCGCTAACCGCCAACCGCTTCTGTCTCACTAGCGACAATACGGTCAGCCGCGCGCCGGCCCCAGTGCACTGCCGACTCCATCGACCCGGCGCCGAAGAGGTCGCCCGCAATCTGCACACGCGATCGGGGATGCAGCGCTGCGAGCAATCCCTGTGTTCTGCGCCAGAACCCGGGTGTCGCGAGATACCCCGCGATGGGCCACCGTGAGACGCTGGCAAACTGGAAGCGCGCGGCGATTTCTGGAAACAAGCGCTCGATCCGCGGGCGGGCCCAGGCGACGATGGCTGCGTCCGTTTGCGGCAGAAAGCGCGGGGTTGCGATCCCATCCGTGTACAGCGTGATCAAGCTATGTCCGGCAGGCGCACGGTCGGGTGCCTTGTTGTGTTGCAGGAATATCAAGAGCGTCTCGGGATCTTCCACTGTCGGCACCTGGACGACATACGCCCGAGAGCGCGTCGGCGCGGCATAGGCCAACGATACGGACACCAGCGGCAAGAAGCTCAGGTGGCGCGCGTAATCGTCCGTTCGTTCGGCCAGCGGCGCGTGGATGGCGCGTGCGACATCGAACGTCGTTGCGATGACGCAGGCGTCGCCGGCAAGCGTGTGAGCAGTTCCATCGCTGTCTCGGTAAGCCACTGCGACACCGATATTC
Organism: Steroidobacteraceae bacterium; assembly: GCA_035276085.1. GTDB lineage: Bacteria > Pseudomonadota > Gammaproteobacteria > Steroidobacterales > Steroidobacteraceae > DATELY01. The sequence continues at coordinate 57,899 of DATELY010000024.1, forward strand.
GTTTCGGCGACGCGCCGTACATCTGCACCGTAAGTCAGCGACAGGCGCGAGGCGAGTGCACGAGGCAGCGCATCCAGTCCACCACGGATATTGATCAGTGGCACGGACCAGTTCACGAGGGCACCGAGCACGCTCAGGCGCGAAGCGTGTGCCGCACCGCTGCCGACGACGAGGCGCACGAGTGGATCCATGAGGTAGTCGGTCACTTCGCGGCCGAAGGTACGCTCGGAGAACTGCTCTGCGGTCTCGTGATCGTCGTCGTGATGTGCAGACTCGGTCAGTCGAAAAGAATCCACGCCTTTGAGTTGTGCGCGAATCCTCATCACGCCGCCGATCAATTTTAGTTTGGCCGGTAAGCTGAGGGCCGACGTGAACGGCAGCATCGCCACTCGCGCCGTATCGATGTCGATGACGCGCCCGTCGCGAATCAAACCCACGACGGGACTCGAGGGTCCGAAGCGATCGCCAAGGCCAACGGCGGCGGCGAGCGACCGATACTCGCGGTAGCCGTTCGTCATCGCATCGGGGCCGGCGTCGATCACAAAGCCGTCGCGGCGCAGCGTCAGCACGCGACCGCCGGGACGATCCAGCTTCTCCAGCACGGTGACGGCGCAGCCGGCTTCTTGCAGTCGATAGGCTGCGCTGAGGCCGGCGAGTCCGGCGCCTACGACGATGATCTGGCGTGGCTTGCTCATGGGGTCAATGCCGCCCGGCGGCGATGATGATCTCGGCTGGCCTGGCCGATCCCCGCATGAAGATCGAAATCGAAGTGACGGCGCTGCAGAGCGGCTGAGGCAGGCAACGCTTCAAGAGCGAAGCTCAGGCTGATGGGCGTGACCTCCGCTCCGATGTGCGGCGAGGGAGCGTTCGATGCGGCGATCGGGCACGAGCCACAGAATGGCAGCCGCGACATACAGGCCTTGCGCGATCCACGGCCGCCACCACGTGGACACGATGGCAGCGAAATAGATGACGGGAGAGAGTTTGCCTTTCCAGTCGCTCCCGATCGCGTGCTTCAGCGGCGAGTGCGCGCCCTGCGTCGAGATGATGGTCTGCTGCAGAATCCAGTAGGCGATCGCTGCTGCGAGCAACACGGCGCCGTACACCGCGGAAGGTAATGCGGCGAAGTGGTTCTCGCCCATCCAGCCCGTCGTGAACGGAAACAGCGAGAGCCAGAACAACAGATGCAGGTTCGCCCACAGCACACCACCCGAAACGGTCGTCAGGGTGTGCAGCATGTGGTGGTGATTGTTCCAGTAGATGCCCACGTACACGAAGCTCAGGACGTAGCTCAAGAACACGGGCCACAGCGGCGCCAGGATTTCCATCGAGGCGCCATGGGGCACCTTCATCTCCAGCACCATGATCGTGATGATGATGGCGATGACGCCATCGCTGAATGCTTCGAGTCGATTCTTGCCCACGTCGGGTGTTCCAGCGGCTGCCAGCGGTTCTTGTCGATCGATCAGGGACGTGGTGAATCCTGCGTCTCGCTGCGATCGTCCCCAGGACTGTACGGCAAGTAGTCCGCCAGCAGCCGGCGTACCGTTGCGAACGTCTCGCGCAGCGCGGCGTAGATGTCGGTGTGCGCAAAGCGGTCGGCTCGGCCGCTATGCACGGCGATCTTGCGGCCAGGCAGCGCGAGCTCGATGTTCACCTGGAACGATGTGCCGGTGCGCCGCTGGCCCGCAGGCACTTCGAGGGTGACATGACATTCGTCGAGCTCGCAGCACTGCTCGAGGTGTGTCACATATTCGCGAATGCGCGCTTCCAATGCAGCCGAGGGATCGATGTGGCGATAGGTAATGCGTATGGGTGTCTGCACGAGCGGCTCCTTCGAGTCACGAGTCCATTCTGCGACGTGTGTTGGAACTCTGTATGCGGGGACGCCTTGCTTTCCTGGCAGTGCTGCCCCCAACCGTATATGAGCGATTCACGCTGTTCTGCCGGGAATTGTTGCTGCTGACACGGCGCAAGCGCAACGGCTCGACGCCAGACCGACAGCCGGCAGCCGAGTCGCGCCGCGGGACCTGATAGGCCTCGCTTTCAGGCAGCGGCCCAAAGAAAAGCTGATGTTCGTAACCGCAGGTCGGTATAAAGCCACGGCGATTCTCGCTTTACGGTCCCGCGGAATCGACTTAGAATCCGCGCCCTGCTTCGGGGCGGAACCCCTTGAAGCAAGGCGGGAATGCCTCATCTGAAGCGTTACGCGGAAGAAGTCGAGGCTCGCGCAGGTTCAAAGACTGCCCCCGCTACCAAGCTTTTCGGACGAAAGGCCCCTTGTCAGGGGCTTTTTGGTTTCTGAGCGCCTCGATCGGCGCGCCCGAGAAGCACACGAATAATGGGCCTCGTGGCCCATTTTTTGTTTCTGGGTCCGTGAATTGGGCACACGAGCCCAGCGCACGGGGCGAATACGTGCCTTCAGGAGCGTGCAGTGGTCCGAGATCAGTTGGAGGAACTGCTGGCCCCGCTGGTGGACGACCTGGGTTATCGGCTCTGGGAGCTCGAGTACGCCCCCCGCTCGAACGGGGCACTGGTGCGGCTCTTTATAGATGTGCCGGAGGGTGCGGCCGCGGCATCGTCGGATGCCGCCACCGATCAGGGCATCAGTCTGGCTGATTGCGAGCGAGTCAGCCGCGCGGTGAGCGAACGGCTGGATGCGGCCGATCCGATTCAGGGGCATTACACGTTGGAAGTGTCCTCCCCTGGACTGGATCGGGTGCTGCGTACACGCGCGCACTTTGCCCGCTTCGTTGGCGAGCTGGTGCGCGTCGAGATGAAGCATCTGGTGGATGGCCGCCGCCGTTTCCTTGGCCGGCTGCGCGAGGTGGGCGAGCGCGACATCACGTTGGATGTCGATGGCGCCGCGGTGAGCTTGAGCTTGGCAGGGATACACAAGGCGCGGGTCGCGCCATGGGCGAATTGAGGTGCCGGACCGATTCGGCAGCGCGGGAGTATCTGGAATGAACAAAGAGATCTTGATGGTTGTCGATGCGGTCTCGAACGAGAAGGGCGTCGACAAGGAAATCATTTTCGAAGCGCTGGAAGCGGCGCTCGCTTCCGCCACTCGCAAGCGTCACGGCGAGGGCATCGACGTGCGTGTCGCCATCAACCGCAAGACCGGCGACTACGACACGTTCCGCCGCTGGAAGGCCTTTGCGGACGATTCCACCGAGCTGGAATTCCCGGACCGCGAGCTGCGCCTGGAAGACGCCACCGACATTTCAAAAGACGCGCAGGTGGGCGATTACGTCGAGGTGCCGATGGAGTCGGTGGCCTTCGGGCGCATCGCTGCGCAAACCGCGAAGCAGGTGATCGTGCAGAAGGTGCGCGAAGCCGAGCGCTCGCAGGTCGTCGATGAGTACAAGGGCCGCGTCGGCACGCTGGTTTCGGGCCTCGTCAAACGCGTCGATCGCAACGGCGTGTTCGTCGATCTGGGCGGCAATGCGGAAGGGTTCGTGCCACGCGAGCACATGATTCCCCGCGAGCCGGTGCGCTCGCAGGATCGCATCAAGGCGTTCCTGCACGACGTGCGCCCGGAGCCTCGTGGACCGCAGCTGTTCCTGACGCGCACGGCGCCGGAATTCCTGATCGAGCTGTTCAAGCTCGAAGTGCCGGAAGTGGGGCAGGGGCTGATCCAGATTCTGGGTGCCGCGCGCGATCCCGGTGTGCGCGCAAAGATCGCCGTGCGCAGCACGGATTCGCGCATCGACCCGGTCGGCGCCTGCGTCGGCATGCGCGGCTCGCGTGTGCAGGCGGTTTCCAATGAAATTGCAGGCGAGCGCGTGGACATCATTCCCTTCGACGACAACCCCGCCCAGTTCGTCATCAACGCGATGGCGCCCGCGGAAGTGGTGTCGATCGTCGTGGATGAAGAATCGCACTCGATGGACATCGCCGTGACGGAAGAAAAGCTGTCGCAGGCGATCGGTCGCGGCGGCCAGAACATCCGCCTCGCGAGTGAGCTCACCGGCTGGGACCTGAACGTGATGACGGAGCAGGCGGCCGAGCAGAAGAGCGAGACGGAGTCGCGTTCGCTGGTCGAGTCGTTCATGAAGCAGCTGGACGTGGACGAAGAAGTGGCGCAGATCCTGGTGCAGGAAGGCTTCTCCACGATCGAGGAAGTGGCCTATGTCCCGGCTGCCGAACTGAACGCGGTCGAGGAATTCGACGAGAACATCGTCAAGGAGCTGCGCAACCGGGCGCGCGACGTGCTGCTCACGCAGGCCATCGCCACGGAAGAGGTCATCGAGGCCGCCGAACCGTCCGAAGACCTGCTGGCGGTCGAGGGCATGGATGAGGATCTCGCACAGCTGCTCGCGGGACACGGCATCGTGACGCGCGAAGACCTGGCGGATCAGGCAATCGACGATCTGACGGAAATCGAAGGTATCGATGCGAAACGCGCTGCCGATCTGATCATGGCTGCGCGCAAGCATTGGTTCGAATCCACGGGCCAGCGCGCCTGAGGATCGAGGAGGAGTGTTCATGGCCGATGTGACGGTTACACAATTCGCCGAGGTACTGAAGGTGCCGGTCGAACGCCTGTTGAGCCAGCTGGATGAAGCTGGCATCAAAGTGGGCGGCGCCGATGCGACCATCAGCGATGAGGCCAAGATGGAGCTCTTGACCTACCTGCGGCGCTCGCACGGCCGGGCCGAGGATGCGGCTGCTCCACGCAAGATCACGTTGAAGCGCAAGTCGCAGGGCGAGATCAAAGTGGCCTCTCCCCAGGGGCGCGCGCGCACCGTGAACGTCGAAGTGCGCGTGAAGAAGACTTATCTCAATCGCAGCGTGCTCGAAGAGCGCGCGCGCGCTCACCAGACGGAGAGCGACAAGAGCAAAAATGCGGAAGAGAATGCGCGCCTGGAACAGGAGCGCATGGAAGCGGAAGCACGCGAAGCGGAATTTCGCGAGCGTGAGCGCATGGAAGAGGAAGCCCGCCGCCGCGCGGACGAGGAAGCCCGCCTGCGCGAAGAAGAGAATGCGCGGCGTGAGCGCGAGGCACGGGAGCGCATCGAAGCCGAGTTGCGTCAGCAGGAACTGGCAGCTGTCGCCGCTGCCGCGGCATCGGCACGAGCGAGTCGCGAGACCCGCGACGGTCGCACGGAGCCCGCCCAGCCCGGATCGAAGGCACGTACGGAACTGCACGTTTCCAACGAGGCCAGTGCTCGCTTCAAGAAGAAGAAGCAGCATCAGCAAGCCAACAAATTGCGTCGTCCCGCGCAGATCAATGTCAGCCCGCAGCACGGCTTCGAGCGCCCTGCAGCGCCGGTCAAGCGCGAAGTGCCGATCAGCGAGACCATCACCGTCGGCGAGCTGGCGCAGCGCATGGCCGTGAAGGCGAACGAAGTCATCAAGGTCATGATGAACATGGGTGTGATGGCGACCATCAACCAGCCCATCGATCAGGACACTGCCGTGCTCGTGGTCGAAGAGCTGGGTCATACGCCCGTACTCGTGCGCGAGAACGCGGTGGAAGACGAGTTGCAGATCAGCAGCGATGCAGCGCATGAGCTGTTGCCGCGCGCGCCTGTGGTTACGGTGATGGGCCACGTCGATCACGGTAAGACATCGCTGCTCGACTACATCCGTCGCGCCAAAGTAGCGGCGGGTGAGGCCGGCGGCATCACGCAGCACATCGGTGCGTATCACGTCGAGACGGCGAAAGGTGCCGTCACGTTCCTGGATACGCCGGGCCACGCCGCGTTTACCGCCATGCGCGCGCGCGGTGCGCAAGTGACGGACATCGTCATCCTCGTCGTGGCGGCCGACGATGGAGTCATGCCGCAGACGGCCGAAGCCGTGCAGCATGCCAAGGCAGCTGAAGTGCCCATCGTGGTTGCGGTCAACAAGATCGACAAAAGCGATGCGGATCCCGATCGCGTCAAGAACGAGCTCGCGAAGCTGAACGTGATTCCCGAGGATTGGGGCGGCGATACGTTGTTCGTGAACGTCTCTGCGCGTACCGGCGAGGGCATCGATCAGTTGCTCGACGCCGTGCTGTTGCAGGCCGACGTGCTCGAGCTCAAGGCTCCGCGCGACGGCCTGGCTGCAGGCGTCGTGATCGAATCCAGCATGGAGAAGGGCCGCGGCGCGGTTGCGACCGTGCTGGTCAAGCGCGGTTTGCTGAAACCGGGCGATCCTGTGATCGCCGGGCAGGAGTTCGGCCGCGTCCGTGCGCTGTTCGATGAGAACGGGCAGTCCGTGAGTGAAGCGGGTCCATCGACGCCGGTCGTCGTGCTCGGCTTGTCGGCCGCTCCGAATGCGGGCGACGACTTGCTGGTGGTCGAAAGCGAGCGCAAGGCGCGCGAAGTCGCGCTGTATCGTCAGGGCAAGTTGCGCGATACGAAGCTCGCGAAACAGGGTCCAGCCAAGTTCGAAGACATGATGACTCAGATGGGCGAGGGCAAGGCCGCCACCGTCCAGCTGGTGATCAAAGCGGACGTGCAGGGCAGTGCGGAGGCGTTGCGCGACGCGCTCAACAAGCTGTCCACGGACGAGGTCTCGGTCAAGGTCGTTTCCAGCGGCGTCGGCGGCATCACCGAGTCCGATGTCACGCTGGCGGCGGCATCGCGCGCACGCATCATCGGCTTCAACGTACGTGCAGACAGTGCCGCGCGTACGGCCATGAAGGAAAGCGGCGTCGAGGTGCACTACTACAGCATCATCTATGAGGCCATCGATGACGTGAGGGCAGCGTTGTCGGGCATGTTGGCGCCCGAGATCAAGGAGCAGATCGTCGGTCTGGCACAGGTGCGCGAGGTGTTTCGTTCGAGCAAGTTCGGCACGGTCGCTGGCTGCATCGTGGTCGATGGTTACGTGCGTCGAAACAATCCGATTCGCGTCCTGCGCGACAACGTCGTGATCTTCGAAGGCGGTCTCGAATCGCTGCGTCGCTTCAAGGACGACGTCAATGAAGTGCGCTCCGGCACCGAATGCGGTATCGGCGTGAAGAACTACAACGACGTGCGCGTGGGCGATCAGATCGAGTGCTATTCGCGGGTCGAGGTTGCGAGGACGGTGTGACGATGGGTTACGGCCGACGGGCTACGGCCAGCGGTGTCGTAGCTCCTTCTGGCCGTAGCCCGTAGCCTGTTACCTGGTGCCCATATGTCTACCAAGTCCTACCCCCGCAGCCGCCGCATCGGCGATCAGATACAGCGCGCTCTGAGCGAGTTGCTCCGACGCGAGGTCAAGGACCCGCGTCTGGGGATGGTGACGCTGACCGAGGTGCGGGTATCGAAGGACCTTGCCTATGCGACCGTGTTCTATTCGGTTCTCGGTGCGGACGTTGCCACCACTACGCAAGAGATTCTCGATGGTGCAGCCGATTATTTGCGTGGGCCGCTCGGGCGTTCCCTCGGTTTGCGGCACAGTCCACAGCTTCGCTTTCGACGCGACGAGCTGATTGAGCAGGGCGCGCGCATGTCGGAGCTCATCAACAACGCGGTGGCTCAGGATCAGGCCCGGCGCGGTGATGGCGACGAGCCGGATGGGTCGGACGATCAACAGAGCTGATGGCTCGAGCGCGTCATGACTGCATCCCGGCCGCGCCGGTTTCATCGCACCGTCGACGGTATCTTGCTGCTCGATAAACCGCTGGGCTTGTCTTCCAACGAAGCCCTGCAGCGCGTTCGCGGACTGTACGGCGCTTTGAAAGCAGGGCACGGCGGCAGCCTCGATCCCCTGGCCTCCGGATTGCTGCCGGTGTGCTTCGGCCAGGCCACGAAGGTCTGCGGCAACCTGCTCGGGGCGACGAAGACGTATCACGTGACGTTGCGATTGGGCGAACGTACGGCATCCGGCGACCTGGAAACGCCCATTATCGAGCGCGCGCCCGTTCCGACTTTGAACCTGGCGCAGATCGAGGCCGTGCTCGGCCGCTTCGTGGGCGTATCGACGCAAGTGCCGCCCATGCATTCGGCAATCCGGGTCGATGGCAAACGGCTCTACGAGCTGGCACGGCGCGGCCAGTCGATAGAGCGGGAGGCGCGTCAGATCACGATCGCCGCCATGACGCTGGTGGCGTGGTCGGCACCGGACCTCGCCATCGAAGTCAGCTGCTCCAAGGGCACGTATATCCGCAGTCTGGCCCAGGACATTGCCGAGCGACTGGGAACGATCGCGCATGTGAAAGCCCTGCGGCGCACCGCCGTAACGCCGTTCCGTGCGGAGCACATGCGCACGCTCGAGGCGCTCGAGGCGGCGGGTCAGGAGCAGCGAGATGCCCTGCTGTTGCCAGTGGACACAGCCTTCGGTGAAGACCCGAAGATCACGCTCAGCCAGGCGCAGCTGGACCGGTTCATTCGTGGACAGGCACTTGCCGACCTCGTTTGCCCGGCTGCGGCACAGGTGTGCGTCTACGGGCCTGGCGGACAGTTCATCGGGCTTGCCGCCGGCATCGACGGGCGGCTGCACCCTTCACGGTTGTTCATTGACGTCACGGCCGTCGCCTGAGCTCGAATGCCAGCGAAATCCGCACAACAGGGCGACCGATTTCCCTGTCCGGCCAACCACTTCCCTTGAGATAGGCGCAGACGCACGAGTAGAATGCGCGGCCTTCAAAAGGGCCCATCACTATTTTGGTTCGAGGATCGCTCAAGATGTCACTGTCGACCGAGCAGAAAAGTCAGATCGTTACCGAGTATCGCCGGGGAGCAGCGGACACCGGATCGCCTGAAGTTCAAGTTGCGTTGCTGTCGGCACGCATCAACGAGCTCGGCGAACACTTCACCACGCACAAGCGCGATCACGCCTCGCGTCGCGGGCTGCTGAAGATGGTCAATCAGCGCCGCAAGCTATTGGATTACCTGAAGAGCACCGCGCCGGAGCGCTATCAGGAGATCGTTTCCCGCCTCGGATTGCGTCGCTAATCGCAGCTGGCATTCGCCGGCGCATAGCCCTTCCCCTCTTTATTCACCGCATCCGCCAGGGAGCTTTGTGAGCGTAGTCAAGAAATCGTTTCAGTATGGGCAGCACCAGGTCACGATCGAAACCGGGGAGCAAGCCCGCCAGGCGGATGGTTCCGTCGTCGTCACGATGGCCGATACCGTCGTGCTCGTTACCGCAGTGGCTCGCAAGGATGCCGATCCCGGGAAGGATTTCTTCCCGCTGACAGTCAACTACGTCGAGAAGACGTATGCCGCGGGCCGTATTCCCGGCGGCTTTTTCAAGCGCGAGGGCCGACCGTCCGAAAAGGAAACACTGACGTCCCGGCTCATCGATCGACCCATCCGGCCGTTGTTTCCCGAAGGCTTTTTCAACGAAGTTCAGGTCGTTGCGACGGTTCTCTCGCTGAATCCCGAGGTTGATTCCGATATTCCCGCCCTGCTGGGCGCCTCCGCCGCCCTGGCGCTGTCCGGTGTCCCCTTCCAGGGTCCGATCGGTGCCGCCAAAGTGGGCTACAAGGATGGCCAGTACATCCTCAACCCGACCAAGGGACAGCTGGCCGAATCCAAGCTCGACCTCGTCGTCGCCGGCACGGCGGAAGCCGTGCTGATGGTGGAGTCCGAAGCGGAGGTGTTGTCGGAGCAGGTCATGCTTGGCGCCGTCGTGTTCGGCCACGAACAGATGCAGATCGCCATTCGCGCGATCAACGAGTTGAAGGCCGAAGCCGGCAAGCCCGCCTGGGATTGGAAGCCTGCTGCGGCGAATACCGAGCTGGAACGGGCGTTGGCCGCCGAGGCCGAAGCCGCGCTCCGCGATGGCTACAAGATCACCGAGAAGCTGGCGCGCCGTAACCGCATCGCCGAGATTCGTACGGCGGTGGTGGAAAAGTTGGGCGGTGGCGCGACGCCGCGTTTCAAGGAAGACGATGTCGAGAAGGAATTCGCCAACCTCGAATACCGCATCGTGCGTGGTCGCATCATTGCCGGTGAACCGCGCATCGACGGCCGCGACACCAAGACCGTGCGTCCGATCTCCATCCGCACGGGCGTGTTGCCGCGTACTCACGGTTCGGCGTTGTTCACGCGCGGTGAAACGCAAGCGCTCGTCGTGACCACGCTGGGCACGGGACGCGATGCGCAGATCATCGACGCGCTCGGTGGCGAGCGCAAAGAGCCGTTCATGTTCCACTACAACTTCCCGCCGTTCAGCGTCGGCGAGACGGGCATGATGGGCTCGCCGAAGCGCCGCGAAATCGGCCACGGCAATCTCGCCCGGCGCGGCATTCAAGCCGTGATGCCGAACATGGAAGGCTTTCCGTATGTGATTCGCGTCGTGTCCGAGATCCTGGAGTCGAACGGCTCGAGCTCCATGGCCAGCGTGTGCGGCAGCAGCCTCGCGTTGATGGATGCGGGCGTGCCGATCAAGGCAGCCGTCGCGGGTGTCGCGATGGGCCTCGTGAAAGAAGGCGATCGCTTCCAGGTGCTGACGGACATCCTCGGCGACGAAGATCACCTGGGCGACATGGATTTCAAAGTGGCGGGTTCGCGCGAAGGCGTGACCGCGCTGCAGATGGACATCAAGATCAACGGCATCACCAAAGAGATCATGCAGGTTGCGCTGGATCAGGCGCGTGCAGGTCGTCTGCACATCCTCGGTGAAATGGACAAAGTGCTGTCCGCGCCGCGGGCCAAGATGTCCGAATGGGCGCCGTCGATCATCACCATCAAGATCGATCCGGAAAAAATCCGCGAAGTCATCGGCAAGGGTGGTGCGGTCATTCGCGCCATTACCGAAGAAACCGGCACGACGATCGACATTGAGAACGACGGTACCGTCAAGATCGCATCGGTCGATGGCAATTCGGGTCGCGAAGCTCAACGCCGCATCGAGCTGATTACTGCCGAAGTGGAGGTGGGGCGCGTGTACGAAGGCAAAGTGGCGCGCCTGATGGACTTCGGTGCATTCGTCACGATCCTGCCCGGCAAGGACGGTCTCGTGCACATCTCGCAGATCTCCGATGAGCGTGTCGAGCGTGTCAGCGACAAGCTCAAGGAAGGCGACGTCGTGCGCGTGAAAGTGCTCGAAGTGGATCGGCAGGGCCGCGTACGGCTGAGCATGCGCAACGTCGACTGACGCAACCCGTCACTCGCTCAATGAAAAGCCCGCTTGAGCAGCGGGCTTTTTCATTTGTGCAGTTTACGGGTGAGTGACCGGCGGCTCATCTTCATCCGGGCCGTTGTCCGGCGGATCACGCGGTCGCGACGCAGGGGTGACGTTGGTCATCGCGCGAAAGATGTCGTCCTGGATTGCACGCCAGCGCTCCAGATTGCGCTGGGTAAGTGCCGCCATCGCCGAGATGGGATCGGCTCCGGCGCTATCGCGCATCTGGCTTTGCTGGTTCTGGAACATCTTCAGACTCTGTTCCAGATAAGCGCCAACGAAGCTCTGCATCGCACCCCCGTAAGAGCGGATGATCTGCGACAAGAAATCCTGGCTCATCAACGGTTCGCCGTTGTGCTCCTGTTCGGAGATCACCTGCAGCAGGATGGAGCGCGTGATGTCCTCCTGTGTCTTCTTGTCGATTACGAGGAAGTCGATCTTCTCCAGCACGAGTCGTCGCACATCCGCCAACGTGATGTAGCGACTTTCGACCGTGTCGTAGAGCCGACGGTTCGGATACTTCTTTATGACTCTCGGCTCGCTCATGGATGCTCCTAAGTTTGGGGAGCCAATTGGCCGATTTGGATCGAAGCGTGTGGCAATACTAATCCATTCGCTGACGTGCACCCAAGCGGGGCGAGGGCAATTTCACCCGCACCGTTCGAGTTCTACGTGCTGACCACGACGCATCGTTTCCCCCTGAGTGGCTCCAAGCTCCAATGTGCGTGAGCCCAAGCCCAAACGTCTTTGATGTCGGCGCCGGGCAAATGGGCCGGCGGCGCCTGCTGTAATTGCGTGAGGGCTTGCCATAACACGGCGGGCCCACTGGCTGCATGCGCTGCCGGCGCAGCACTGGACTTCGAAAGTTTCCTACCGCCCGCGTCCATCATGAGCGGCAGGTGTGCATACAACATCGGTGTATACCGAAGCGCTCGTTGCAACAGCAACTGCCGGGCGGTGCTGGCAAGCAAATCGGCTCCACGAACGATGTGTGTGAAGCCGTGTTCGTGGTCGTCGACCACGCAGGCAAGCTGGTATGCAAACAAGCCGTCCCGACGGCGTACGACGAAGTCGCCGGATTCCTGTTGGACGTCGTTGGTGCTGTGTCCTTGGAGGCCATCGTCGAACTCGACCGCGCCGTCCGGCACTCGAAAGCGCACCGCCGTGCCGCGCTCGGGAGCCAGAGGGCCGTTGCGGCAGAACCCCGGATAGCGCAATTCCTCGACATCCACGCCCGTATCGGGCTGGCTCTGGGTCAGTTGCTGCAATTCCCGGCGTGAACACGAACAAGGGAAAACGAGCCCATCGGCCTGCAATTGAGCCAGCGCAGCGGCATAACTCTCGTCGCGCTGGCTTTGATACCGGACGGGGCCGGTCCACTCGAAACCCAGTGCCTCGAGGGTGCGCAGGATGTCATCGGCGGCACCTGGAACCGTTCGCGCTCGATCCAGATCATCGATGCGGATGTGCCATTCGCCATCGGCACGCCGGGCCTCCAGATAACTGCCCACGGCGGTGGTTATCGAGCCGAAGTGGAGGGGACCGGTCGGGGAGGGCGCGAAACGCCCCCGGTAGCGAGTGGGTGATGGGATCTGTGCGCGGGATCCCATCGGCTCAACGCGGCTCGTGCGAGGACCTCACACCGGGGGGTGATCAGCGGTAACGATCGTCGCGATCGCCGTACTGCTTTTCGCGACGCTCGCGGCGCTCCTGCGCTTCCACGCAGAGCGTTGCAACGGGTCGCGCTTCCAGCCGCTTGATGCCGATTTCCTCGCCGGTCTCGTTGCAGTATCCGTAGGTACCGTCGTCGATGCGTTTGAGCGCCTCGTCGATCTTGCGAATCAGCTTGCGCTCGCGATCGCGAGTGCGCAGCTCGAGGCTGAATTCGGATTCCTGGGTCGCCCGATCGTTCGGGTCGGGGAAATTGGCTGCCTCATCCTTCATGTGCAGCACGGTGCGATCGACTTCCTGCATCAGATCCCGCTTCCAGGTATTGAGGATGTTGCGGAAGTGATCCAACTGCTCCTTGTTCATGTACTGCTCGCCGCGCTTCGGAATGTAGGGCTTTACATTCCGCGGTCCGGCTAACAGGTTCGTACTGGTGACGTCGCTGCCATCACCCTCTTCGGCGTCGCTGGCCGTATCGTTCGCGTCTTCGCTGGCACGCCGTGGGGCAGCCGTCGCCTTTGCAGTGACGGGCGGGCGTTCCGAAGTCGCGGGCCTGACCGGCGCAGCCGCGGGTTTGGCACTCGCTTCGGGACTCTCCGTCGCAGTCTTGGCGGCGGGTTTGGTATTGGTCGGTTTTGGCACTAGGGATTCGTTCGCTGGAGCTGCAGCCCTGGGTGGAGCTGCAGCGGGTTTAACTGGGGCGGCGGGTTTGGCTTCGACCGGCTTCGCAGGATGCTTTGCTGCGGGCTGCGTCTTGGCCGGTGCGTGTGTCGGGGCAACGGCAGACGCGCGAGATTTAGCAGCGGCCGGTCCCGGTTTGCTAGCGGGAGACTTCGCACGCGTCGCGGGCGCAGCTTTTGCGCCCGCCTTCTTCAGCGGCACAGCCTTACGCGCGTGCTCCGCCTTCTTGGCAGGGACCTTCGCTTTCTTCGCCTTCACGGCCGGCTTTTTGGCAGCCATCGCTAGATCTCCGGCTCGAGGCCGTCATCGGGACTTATCGAGCAATTCGTAGTCAAACGAGGGGCGCGATTATACAGACGCGCTCTCTACCGTACAGTCGCGCGGCGAGGCCATTTCAAAGCCTCACCGCCGCACGACTCATGCTCTACACTACGGCCCCATTGCGGCGTCAGACGCTCGCGCACGCCGCAGGTCGTGCAGGCAGTCAGGTTGCCTGCGAACACAACTACGCTAGCCAGGCATCCAGGGGCCCGATGCGACTCAACAAAGTCAAGCTCGCCGGATTCAAGTCGTTCGTCGATCCCACGGCGGTCAACCTTCCCAGCAATCTCACCGGTGTCGTCGGGCCCAACGGCTGCGGCAAATCGAACATCATCGATGCCGTCCGCTGGGTCATGGGGGAAATCTCCGCCAAACATCTGCGCGGCGACTCCATGGCCGACGTGGTGTTCAATGGTTCGAGCTCGCGCAAGCCGGTGGGCACGGCCTCCGTCGAGTTGGTGTTCGACAACTCGGACGGTCAGCTTGCCGGCCAGTATGCCAACTACGCCGAGGTATCCCTCAAGCGCGTGGTGTCCCGCGACGGTACTTCAGCCTATTTCCTGAACGGCACGCGCTGCCGTCGCAAGGACATCACGCAACTGTTCCTCGGGACGGGGCTGGGCTCGCGCAGCTACGCGATCATCGAGCAGGGCATGATCTCGCGCGTGATCGAGGCGCGTCCGGAAGAGCTGCGCGGCTTCATCGAAGAAGCGGCCGGCATTTCCAAGTACAAAGAGCGGCGCCGCGAGACCGAGAATCGCATTTCCCATACGCGCGAGAACCTCGAGCGCCTCACCGACGTGCGCGAGGAAGTCGAGAAGCAACTCCGACATCTGCAGCGTCAGGCTGCCACGGCACGGCGCTATCAGGCGCTCAAGCAGGACGAGCGCACGCTCGCGGCCGAGCTGTTGGCGCTGCGTCTGCGGGATATCGAAGCCGAATCCTCGGAGCGTGCCGCGCGCAACAGTGAGCGCGAAACGCAATTGCAGGCGGCCATTGCCGACTTGCGTGCCACCGAAGCGGCCATCGAAACCGCCCGTGAGTCGTTCACCGATCGCTCCGAAGCGCTCAACCAAGTGCAGGCGCGTTACTACCAGGTCGGTGCGGAAATCTCGCGCGCGGAGCAGTCCATTCAGCACGCGCGTGAGCTGCGTCAGCGCCAGCGGCAGGATCTGGATCAAGTCGAGCGCGGCTTGACCGATGCCGATCAGCATCTCACCCGCGATCAGGCGCAGATCGATGAACTGCGGGCAGAGCTCGAACAGTTGGAGCCACAGCTACAAACGGCGCGCGCTCAGTCCGAGCAATCCGCCGTGGCACTCGAGCAGGCCGAAGAGGCCATGCAGTCGTGGCAGGAGAGCTGGGAGGACTTCAATCGTTCGGCGCGTGCGGCGAGCGAAAAAACGGAAGTCGAGAAGGCGCGTATCGAGCAGCTGGAACATCAGCTGCGGCGTGCGCAGGCACAACGCGAGCGCCTGACGCTGGAGCGCGAGCATCTCGCGCCCGACGATCTGCGCGTGCGCATCGACGAATTGGGCTTGGCGCATGCCGAGGTCGAGCAGCAGGGACAGACTGCTGCCGAGCGTCTCGAAACGATCGCGGGCGAGTATCAACGCGAGCGGGAACGCGAGCGCGAACTGGGCGAGAGCCTCGATCGCAGCCGGCGCGAGCTGCAGGAAGCGCATGGCCGCCTGATGTCGCTCGAAGCGTTGCAGCAGGCTGCGCTGGGATTGGCGCAAAGCAAGGTGACCGCGTGGCTCGCGGCGAATGAGCTGGCCCAGCAACCGCGGCTCGCGCAACAGTTGAATGTCGATTCGGGCTGGGAACGTGCCGTTGAAACGGTCCTGGGTTCTTATCTGGAAGCCGTGTGCGTCGAGCAGCTGGACGACATCGCGGCGCGCCTCGACAGCCTCGAAGCGGGCAGCGTGACATTGATGACACGATCGGGCACGACATCGGCAACAGCCGGCGATCGCCTGCTCGCTCATGTGCGCGGTCCGGCTGGTGTCGCTGACCTCATGAACGGCATCATCGCCGTGGACACACTCCAGCAGGCATTGGCTCGACGCCAGGCTCTCGCCGTGGGTGAGAGCCTGATCACTCGCGACGGCGTCTGGATCGGGCGCGATTGGTTGCGCGTGAGTCGCGATCAGGACGTCCATGCAGGCGTGATCAGTCGCGAGCAGGAAATGCGCACGCTGCGGCAGGATCTTGAAGCGGCGCAGGCTCGCAAGGATGAACTGGAAGCGCAGCTCGCATCGACACGCGACCGCGTGCGCGAGTTGGAACAGCAGCGCGACGCTTCGCAAGCAGACGTCAACCGGCTGCATCGCCAACACACCGAAAGCAACGCTCAGCTCAATGCGTTGCGTACGAAGGCGGATCAGACGGCCGAGCGTCTCGCGCAATTGACCGCCGAGCTGGACGAGCTGAATGCGGACACCGAGCGTCTCCAAGAGAGCCTGCAAGTGGCGCGCGGACGCTTGCAGGAAGGCCTCGATGAGATGCATGCCTTCGAAGAGCAGCGGCATGAGCTGGAAACCCAACGCGAGAATCTGCGCCAGCAGTTGAGCTTCAGCCGCTCGCAGGCGCAATCCGACCGCGATCGGGCTCAGCAACTCGCCCTGCAACTGGAATCTCGACGCTCCACATTGGCCTCCGTGACCGCTGGCCTGGATCGTCTCAGATCGCAACTCGCCCAGTTTCAATCGCGGCGGACCGAGTTGCAGCAGCAACTGGATGTGGGCGCCGAACCCTTGCAGATGCTCGAGCAGACACTCGAGGAAGCCTTGCAACGCCGAATGGGTGTGGAGCAGGAGCTGTCGCAGGCACGCTCGACCCTCGAAGAAGCCGAATCGCAGATGCGTGAGCTCGATCATCGTCGGCTGGCGGAGGAGGGGCGCATGGAAGAGGCGCGCTCGCACCTCGAGCAGGCACGCCTTGCGATTCAGGAGCTGAAAGTCCGGGCGGAGTCGCTCACCGATCAGTTCCGCGCCACTCAGTTCGATCTCGAGACGGTGCGGCAGCAACTCACTGCGGAGGCTCAGGTGCCCGCGTGGGAGCAGTCGCTCGCCGAAGTGACGCAGAAGGTCGAACGCCTGGGTCAGGTGAATCTCGCGGCCATCGACGAGTTCAAGGAACAGTCCGAGCGCAAGGAATACCTCGATCGGCAGTTCAAGGATCTCACCGACGCCTTGGAGACCTTGGATGCCGCGATCCGCAAGATCGATCGGGAGACCCGCTCACGCTTCCAGGACACGTTCGATCGCATCAACGCCGGCTTGAAGGAACGCTTCCCGCGATTGTTCGGTGGTGGCCATGCCTACCTCGAGCTTGCGGGCGAGGACGTTCTGTCCGCGGGCGTTTCGATCATGGCGCGCCCACCGGGCAAGCGGAACAGCACGATCAATCAGCTGTCCGGCGGTGAGAAGGCGCTGACCGCCGTGGCGCTGGTGTTCTCCATTTTCGAATTGACCCCGGCACCGTTCTGTCTGCTGGACGAAGTGGACGCGCCGCTCGACGATCACAACGTCGGTCGGTTCTGCGAGACCGTTCGCGAGATGAGTCAGCGCGTACAGTTCATCTTCATCACGCACAACAAGACCACGATGGAGCTGGCCTCGCAGCTCATCGGCGTGACGATGCATGAGCCTGGTGTGTCGCGGCTCGTCGCGGTGGACGTCGATGCAGCGGTGCGAATGGCTGCAATGGGTTGACGCTCATGCCCGAGCTACGCTGGATTTTGATCGTCGCAGGATTGCTGATCCTGCTGGCCGTGTACTGGTGGGGACGGAGAGTCACGCCACGGGCGGAAGACAAGGAAACGATCGTGCGCTCACGGGCCGAGCCGCTCATCTCCAATGCGGCGCTCGAGCCGCTGGCGCCGGATCCCTACATCAACGAAGCATTCTCGATCGATCCGGATCTCAAGAGCGAAGCGCCTGCGTTTGCGACCGACCCTCCAGTCCACGATCTTCCGGACATCGATGAACCGGCCAGTGAAGAGCAGAGTCGCCGTGAACCGATGTTCCAGGAGGACCCGGAGGTCGTCATCGACGTAGACGACGAGCCCACGATTACGCCAGCCGAGGCTGCATCGCCGTCAGCCGAAGTCGAAGCGCCTGCGGCCGAAAGTGAAGCTCCCGCACCGGCTCCGACGACACGACGTCCACGCACACCGACGCCGCGAAAGATCCTCGTTCTGCGACTGGCAGCCGGACCGGCCCGCATCCCCGGCGACAAGTTGCGCGCCGCCTTCGCGGCTCAAGGCATGACGTTCGGCAAGTACGAGATCTTTCATCACATTCACCCGAGCGGCGAAACGCTGTTCAGCGCGGCCAGCATGGTGGAGCCCGGATCGTTCGATCTGGCGCGGATGGACTCCACGCCGTTTCCGGGCGTGACCTTGTTCGCCCAGTTGCCGAGCTGCATCTCCGGCCAGGAGGTTCTCGAGGAGCTGCTGCGTAACGCCAAGGAGCTGCAGGGAGCCGTCGGCGGCACGCTGCAGGATGAGCGCGGCGGCTTGCTCAATTCACCTCGCATCCAGCGCTTGCGGGATGAAGTGGACGACTTCGAGCAGCTGTGTAGTACGCACGAGAAGGAGCTTGCTGAAACGCAGGCCGCGCGTTGAGCCGAGCGCCTGGGATTCCGTTCCATCGATAAGCCACCGTGTCCCGCGCAGCCTTTTCCAAAGCTGAAGCTCGAGTGCTGAAACTGCGCGAGCAGATCGAGCACCACAACTATCGCTACTACGTCCTCGACGATCCCGAAGTCGCGGACGCCGCATACGATCGCCTGCTGAAGGAACTGCAGGCGCTCGAAGCCGAACATCCCGCGCTCATGTCGCCTGAGTCGCCGACGCAACGCGTTGGCGCAGCGCCCGTGGGAGCGCTGGCGACCGTCGTGCATCGCTCCCCAATGCTGTCGTTGGATAACGCCTTCAGCGACGAGGACATCATCGACTTCGATCGCCGTGTCCGGGAACGCCTGGATACCGCTGCGGATGTCGAGTACTCCGCCGAACCGAAGCTCGATGGCCTCGCGGTGAGCTTCCGGTACGAGAAGGGCCGTCTCGTGCAAGCGGCGACGCGTGGCGATGGCATGCGCGGCGAGGACGTGACTCACAACGTGCGCACGGTGAAAGCAGTGCCGTTACAGCTGCGCGGCAAGTCGCCCGCCGTCCTCGAAGTGCGCGGCGAGATTTTCATGACGCTGGCGGGTTTCAAGGCGATGAACGCGCGCGCGCTCGAACGCGGTGAGCGGCTGTTCGTCAATCCGCGCAACGCGGCCTCGGGGAGTCTGCGGCAGCTCGATCCGCGCGTGACCGCGAGCAAACCGCTCGATGTGTTCTTCTACAGTCTCGCCGAGCTCGATGGCGCCGGCATGCCGCGGCGTCACAGCGAGTCGCTGGCGCTGCTGCGGGAATGGGGTTTGAAGGTGTCGCCAATGGTCAAGGTAGTGACCGGCGCGGAAGGCTGTCTGCAGTACTACCGCGAGGTGGGCGAGCGCCGGCCGCAACTGCCCTATGAAATCGACGGCGTCGTCTACAAAGTGGACCGCTTCGATCTGCAACGCGATCTCGGCTTCGTCGCGCGCGCGCCGCGCTGGGCCTGCGCGCACAAGTTTCCGGCGCAGGAAGCGACGACGACGGTGAAGGATGTGGAGTTCCAGGTCGGACGGACGGGCGCGCTCACGCCCGTGGCGCGTCTGGAGCCGGTGTTCGTCGGCGGTGTGACCGTCAGCAACGCCACGCTTCACAACATGGATGAGGTGGAACGCAAGGATGTGCGCATCGGCGATACGGTCGTCATCCGCCGTGCAGGCGATGTCATCCCCGAAGTCGTCAAAGTGGTCGAGGGCCAACGTCCCAGGAATGCCCGCCGCGTGAAGTTGCCGGCGACGTGTCCCGTCTGTGGCAGTCCGGTGGAGCGCAGCGAAGAGCAAGCCGTTGCGCGCTGTACGGCGGGCTTCTCTTGTCCGGCACAGCGACGCGAAGCGCTGCGACACTTCGCTTCGCGCCGGGCCATGGACATCGAAGGTCTGGGCAGCAAGCTCATCGATCAGCTCGTCGACAGCGATCGATTGCAGAGTGCCGCGGATATCTACGAGCTCACGGCGCAAGAACTCGCCGAGCTCGAGCGACTGGGTGAGAAGTCCGCAACGAAGCTGATCGCGGCCATCGAGCGCAGCAAGACCACCACGCTGCCGCGCTTCCTGTATGCACTCGGAATCCGGGACGTGGGCGAGTCCACGTCCGCTGCGTTGGCCGAACACTTCACCTCCATCGAAGCACTTGCCGCTGCGGACGTCGAATCGATTCAAGAGACGCCCGATGTCGGCCCTGTCGTCGCACAACACGTGCACGACTTCTTTCAGAAGCGCGAAAACCGCGACGTCGTGGAGCGGTTGCAACGGCTGGGCGTGCGCTGGCCTGCGATCGCGCGCGCCGCCAAGGATGAGGGCGGACCCTTATCCGATCAGACCTTCGTGATCACGGGCACGTTGAGCAGCATGACTCGCGACGAGGCGCGCGATCGCATCGTGGCCCTCGGGGGCAAGACGAGCGAGAGCGTGTCGAAGAAGACCAGCTATCTCGTCGTGGGCGATGCACCGGGGTCGAAGTTGAAGAAGGCGGAGGCGCTGGGGGTGACGGTGCTCGATGAGGCCGCGTTTGTGAAATTGCTGGAATCGAAATGAGCTCCACTCCCTCCCCTGCGAAGCGGGGGGCGAGCCGGTGCCTTTCGCAACGACACTGAATGTGTCGTTGCCCGGCGCAGCGCCAGTGCATGGATGCACTGGCCGGGGAGTGACACAGGGAAGTGGCCTTCACGACGGCTAGGGTGGGGGAGCTCGGGCTAGCATCAATGCTGACTCAGCGACCCCCATCCTGTCCTTCCCCCGCTTCGCTGCGCTACGCAAGGGAAGGGACGCTCGCGATGAGAATGGTGGGTGTCGTTACGACGCCGGCGCCTCAGGAACTGCTCCAGGCACGGCCGCCGGTTCCGCCGCCGTCGCAGCTGGCGTCGCCGTCGCAGCCTTCTTCTTGTCCACCTTCGCGTTCTTGCGCAGCCCGGCCAGGTAATCCTGCAGGTGCTTGCGCTGAACCAGATTGCGCACCTGTTCCTTCACGTCGGCGAATGCAGGCGCCTGCCCCGAACGTGAGTCCTCCAGCAGGATCACGTGCCAGCCGAACTGGCTCTGCACGGGTTCCTGCGTGTATTTGCCTTTCTCGAGCTTCACGACCGCATCGCTGAACGGCTTCACCATCGAGTCGAGACCGAACCACCCGAGATCGCCGCCGTTGGCCGCCGAGCCTTTGTCCGTCGACTTCTTCTCCGCGATCTTCGCGAAGTCGCCGCCGGCATTCAGATCCTTGACCACCTGATCGGCCGTGGCCTTGTCTTCCACGAGGATGTGTCGTGCCTTGTATTCTTTCGGCATCTCGGCGATGCGCGCGTCGTACTCAGGCTTCAACTCCTCTTCCTTGACGGGGTGATCGGCCAGGTACTTCTGCAGGTGCGCATCGACCAGCACGTTGATGCGTGCGAGCGCCAGCTGATCCTTGGTCTGCGGCTGATTTGCGACGCCCGATTTCTCGGCGGCGTCGGCCGCGAGCTGCATGTTGATGAATTGATCGAGCAGCTCCTCGCGATGCTCCGGCGGAATCGGGCGATTGGTTTGCCGCTGAATCGCCGCCACGTACAGGTCGAAGATGGATTGGGTGATCGGCTTACCGTTCACCACCGCGAGGGTCGTGTTCTCCGGGTCCTTCTTTTTTCCGCTGGCGGGGACGTTGGACTTGCCGCAACCGGCGAGCGCCACGGCCACGCACACTAGTCCTATCCAGGACGTCCATACATCGAATCGCTTGCTCATTGCCGTCTCGCTAGTTGGAGGAAGAAGAATCCGCTTCGGCGGGCGTGTTCGCCTCGATGCCGAGCGCATGAATATCAGTCTGCATGAGCGTGCCCAGCGCCCGATAGATCAGTTGATGACGTGCCACGGCGCGCAGGCCCTCGAACGCGCTCGACACGATGCGCACGCGATAGTGTCCGTGGCCGTCACGCGCCCCGGCATGACCCGCATGCAGGTGGCTGTCATCGATCACCTGCAAAGATACGACTGGGAGCGCCGCGCGCAGTGCGGCTTCCATGCGAGCGATTCGATCCGTAGGGCAGAGTGGCGCTGGCTCGGTCATGGCAGTACCTGAATGAAAGGCAGCACCTGTACGTCCGCGAACACGCCTCGAGTCGCGTACGGATCCTGTCGCGCCCAGTCCTGCGCGTCGGCAAGAGAGGCGAACTCAGCCACGATCAAGCTGCCCGTGAATCCGGCCGGGCCAGGTTCCGCCGACGCAACGGCCGGATGCGGGCCCGCGAGGACGAGTCGACCGTTGTCGCGCAACGCCTGGATGCGCTCGAGATGCGCCGGGCGCATCTGGCGACGCAGATCCGTGCTGTTGGGCACGTCGCGCCCGAAGATGGCGAACAGCATGTCAGGGCGTGCTCCGCGAGTCCGGGGTGGATGCATCCGCAGACTGCCCTTTCGAGGCGATCCAGGCGCCTTGGGCAATGACGAAGAGCAAGGTCAGTCCCAGCACACCGAACAACTTGAAGTTGACCCACGTCGACTCTGCAAAGTTGTACGCGACATAGAGATTGGCGGCACCCATGACGATGAAGAAGATCACCCAACCCAGGTTCAGTCGCCGCCAGCTCGCATCGGGCAGAGTGACCTGACTGCCCAGCATGCGCTGGACGATGGGCTGCCGGCCGATGAAATGGCTGCCGAGAAAGGCGATCGCGAAGAGCCAGTTCACCACCGTTGGCTTCCATTGGATGAACGCCTTGTCATGGACCAGCAGGGTGAGGCCGCCGAACACGAGCACGAGCGCGGCGGAAACGAGCGACATCGTGCTGATCTTCCGATGCCGGACCCATTGCACCGCGGCCTGCGCGATGACGGCCACGATGATGACGCCCGTCGCCACGTAGATGCCCGCGAGCTTGTACGCGATGAAGAACGCGATGACCGGGAAGAAATCGAACAACAGCTGCATGGAGTGCGTCGAGGCAGCGCGTGCCTTAGGTTCCTGTGTGGGGCGCGTATCATACTGAAAAGCTTCCCCAGCCATCCGCGAATGCCGAGCCGTTATCTAGCGATACACCCTGTCGACCCGCAGCACCGCCTGATCCGACAGGCAGTGGAGATCATTCGCGGTGGGGGCGTCATCGTTTATCCCACCGACTCCTGTTACGCGCTCGGCTGTCACGTGGGGGACAAGGCGGCGATGGAGCGGATCCAGCGGATTCGCGAAACGGACAAGCACCACCATTTCACGCTCGTGTGCCGCGACCTGTCGGAAATTTCCAAGTACGCGCGGGTCAACAATCAGCAGTATCGCTTCCTGCGCAGCCTGACGCCCGGCCCGTACACCTTTGTATTGCAGGCCACGCGGGAAGTGCCCAAGCGCCTGCAGAATCCCAAGCGCCGCACCATCGGCATCCGCGTTCCCGAACACCTCGTGCCGCAACGCCTGCTGACCGAGCTCGGCGAGCCGCTGATGAGCTCGACGCTCCTGCTGCCGGGCGAGGAGATGCCGATGACGGATGCGCGTGAGATCCAGGACCGCCTGTTGCATTTCGTCGACGCCGTGATCGACGGCGGCAATTGCGGCGTCGTGCCGACCACCGTGATCGATCTCGCCGGGCCTGCACCCGTGCTCGTGCGCCAGGGTCGGGGCGAGGTGCCGCAGCTCACGTCGGGATAGCTGGCGCGCCGACATGCGTGCGGGCGCAAGCTGCGTATAATCGGCGCCGTGGCAGAGGGTGCCTGTCACCTGAAATGTCATCCGTAAGTTGTTAATTAATAAGAGGTACGTTGCCTGATATGAGCACGTGCCGCTGAAGGGATTTTTGCTTGAGCTCAACCATCGTTGCGAATCGGCGTGTTCTCTCCGGCATGCGGCCGACAGGGGCCTTGCACCTGGGCAACTATCACGGCGCCCTGCGCAACTGGATCGACCTGCAGTACCAGTACGAGTGCTTCTTTTTCGTCGCCGATCTGCACGCGCTCACGACGGGCTACGAAGACACAGCAGACCTGGAAGAGAACGTCTGGCAGATCGTGATCACATACCTTGCTGCGGGTTTGAATCCCTCCGCGTGCACGCTTTTCATCCAGTCGCGCGTGCCTGAGCACGCCGAGCTGCATCTGCTGCTCTCGATGATCACATCGCTGGGCTGGCTCGAACGCGTGCCGACCTACAAGGACCAGCAGGAGCAACTCAAGGATCGCGATCTCGCGACGTACGGTTTCCTGGGTTATCCATTACTGCAGAGCGCGGACATTCTTCTCTACAAGCCCGCCTACGTGCCGGTCGGTGAAGACCAGGTGGCGCACGTCGAGATCACGCGCGAGGTGGCGCGCCGCTTCAATCATATCTACGGACGCGAGCCCGACTTCGAAGCGAAAGTGGAACGCGCCATCAAGTCTCTCGGTGGCCGCAATGCGCTGCGTTACAAAGAGTTGCGCAAGCTCTATCAGGAACAAGGTGATGAAAGCGCCGTGGCAAAAGCACGCGCGATGTTGGACGGCAATGCGCGTCTGACCGTCGCCGATCGCGAACGCTTGCTGGGCTATCTCGAAGGCACCGGTCGCACCATTCTCATCGAGCCGGAGGCATTGTTGACGGCCACGCCGAAAGTACCGGGATTGGACGGCCGCAAGATGTCGAAGTCCTACGGCAATACCATCGGCTTGCGTGAAGATCCTGATGCCGTGGCGAAGAAGCTGCGCACGATGCAGACCGATCCTGCGCGTGCGCGCCGCACGGATCCCGGCGATCCAGAGAAATGTCCGGTGTGGGACCTGCACAAGCTCTATTCGGACGATGCCACGAAGGCGTGGGTGAATGAAGGGTGCCGCACAGCGGGCATCGGCTGTCTCGATTGCAAGAAGCCCGTGATCGATAAAGTGGTTGCAGAGGTCGCCGGTATCCGGCAGCGTGCGCAGGAATTCGAAGACAACCGCGATCTCGTCCGCGGCATCATCGCGGATGGTTGTGAGAAGGCACGCGACGTTGCGAGGCAGACGATGGAAGAAGTGAAACAGGCCATGGGCCTCAACTACCGCTGACCGTGACGATGAAACCCGAACTGCGGCTCGTCGAAAACACCGGCTCCGAGCTCGCTGGCCCCGATCCCGAGTCGGTGCCACAGCAGAGCGAAATGCCGTTCGCCATCGTGGAAGGCGAGCCGGTCACCGAGCTGCCGCGCGATCTGTACATCCCTCCCGATGCACTGCAGGTTTTTCTGGAAGCCTTCGAAGGTCCTCTGGATCTGCTGCTCTATCTCATCCGCAAGCAGAACCTCGACATTCTCGACATCCCGATTGCCGAGATCACGAAGCAGTACATGGGTTACATCGACGTGATGCAGGAGCTGCAGCTGGAGCTGGCGGGCGAATACCTGCTGATGGCGGCGATGCTGGCCGAGATCAAGTCGCGCATGTTGTTGCCACGTCCGCCGAGCGCGGATGGCCAGGAAGAGGAAGATCCCCGCGCAGAGCTCGTGCGTCGCCTGCAGGAATACGAGCGCTTCAAGAAAGCGGCCGAAGACATCGACCAGCTGCCACGCATGGAACGCGATGTGCTGCCGGCGAGCGCCGAGCTGGTGGAGCGCCGCATCGTGCGCACGCCACCGCAGGTCAGTCTGGGTGAGATGCTGGCGGCATTGAAGGACGTGCTGGTGCGCGCCGACATGTTCGCGCATCACCATGTGCAGCGCGAACGCCTCTCCGTGCGTCAGCGCATGTCCGATGTGCTGAGCGCGCTCGGCCAACAGGCGTTCATCGACTTCACGACGCTATTTCGTGCCGAAGAAGGCCGGATGGGCGTCACGGTCACATTCATCGCGCTGCTCGAGCTGATGCGCGAAGGCTTGATCGAGATCGTGCAGGCGGAACCTTACGCACCCATTCACGTTCGTTCGGCGCAAGGCAGGCAGAAACTGTCGGTCGTAACCCATCCGGAGGCCCACGCCGATGCCGAGAACGAAGCGGCGTTGGCGCAACCTGAGTTGCCGGAGGAAGACGACGACGAGGACGATGCGGTCGAGAGCGAAGCAGAGATCGCGGCGGAGCTGGCTGGGCCAGTCGAGCCGGACAATCACGCCGAGGAGCCGTCTGCCAGGCTTACGTCGCAGCCCGCAGATGCCGAGTCCCAGGACGATGAGCCCGAAGCGCACGAGGCGAAGACATGAACGAAGACCTCAAGAACATCATCGAAGCAACCCTGCTGGCTGCGGGCCGGCCGGTCACTCTGCCGCAGTTCGTGGAGCTGTTCGACGAACGCGAACGGCCCACCGAGGAACAGGTGCAGGCGGCTTTACAGACGCTGTCGGAAGAGTACTCGGGCCGCGGCTTGGAGCTCATCGAGGTGGCGAGCGGCTGGCGTATTCAGGTACGGGGTCGATACGTCGATGCCGTGTCGCGTCTGTGGCAGGAGCGTCCATCGCGGTACTCGCGCGCGCTGCTCGAAACGCTGGCGCTCATCGCGTATCGCCAGCCCATCACCCGCAGCGAGATCGAAGAGATCCGCGGTGTGTCGATCAGCTCAACCATCATGCGCACGCTGCAGGAGCGCAACTGGATCCGGACGGTGGGGCACCGCGAAGTGCCGGGCCGGCCGGAATTGCTGGGCACGACGCGTGAGTTCCTCGACTACTTCGGGTTGAAGGGCCTGGAAGATCTGCCGACGCTGGCTGAATTGAAAGATGTCGAAACCATCGGCGTGCAGCTGGAGCTCAATGCCGACGTGCCAATGGAAGGCGTTGGCGAGTCCGAGAGCGCTGCCGCCGAAGCCAGCACCGACGCCGAAACATCCGAAGACGAATCACTGGAAGCGGCAGACGACGAAGACGCACAAGGAGATGACTCTTCGACCCTCGTTGCCCGCGGTACCGACGAGGACGGGAGGGTCGAGCTGCGCGATCCGCCGCGGCACGACTGACCATGTCCGAACGCCTGCACAAAGTGCTGGCGCAACACGGCTACGGTTCACGACGCGAGCTCGAGCAATGGATGGCTCAGGGACGCGTGCTGCTGAACGGCCGTCCCGCCGAGGCGGGTGCGCGCTACGAATCCGGTGACAAGGTCGTCGTCGACGGCAGGGACATCAGCAGCCGTCTGCAACAAACCGCCCGCCCCACCGTCCTGATCTATCACAAGCCGCACGATCAGTTGCTCGATGCGCGCGAGGCAAAGGAGCGTGGCGATCTCAAAGAGACCGTCCTCGAACAGCTGCCGGCGGTGCGCGGTGCGCGGTGGCAGGCGATCAACGTCATGCACGCGGGCGACAGCGGGCTCATGCTCTTCACGAACGATGGCCGGTTGGGCGACGCCCTGCGGCGGCATCTCGAGCGCATTCCTGCGCGCTACTCGGTCCGGGTGCTCATGCCCGACACCACGCGATTCCTGGAACTGAATCCCACCAGCGTGCAACTCGACGAAGAGCAGGTGACGTTCACCAGTGTCGAAACCGCGGGCGGCGAGGGCAGCAATCGCTGGTTCGATGTGGAGCTGCCGCGTGCCGACCGCCGCACCGCCGCTCGAGCGCTATTCGAAAGCCACGGCTACAAGGTGAGCCGCGTGATTCAGACCAGCTTTGGACCCATCGGGCTGCCCCGCGATGTGCCGCGCGGACGGCATCGCGAACTGGAGGTTGCGGTGGTGTGCTCGTTGTACGAATTGGCGCAGCTGCCGGTGCCGGAGGAACTCAAGACACCGGTGCGCGCTGCATCAGGCAGGGGTCGGAAGCACACGAGGGATGCTCGGAACACGAGCAGGAAGAAGACAATCAATCGCAGAGATCGCAAACGGAAATGAAGTCACGATCGAGCGGTGTTCCGCTCTGTCCCCTCCCTTGCGCAGCGAAGCGTAGCGGGGGAGGGTTAGGGTGGGGGCAAAGGCCGCCAGTGTTCGCACTGTAGAGTTTCAGAGGCCCCCATCCTGTCCTTCCCCCGCTGCGCTTCGCTACGCAAGGGAAGGGACGCTCGCACTAGCGGCTTCCGACGGTTCGAGACCTTACTGACACTGCACGTATTCGTTGTCCACTTCGCGGCTGTCAGGCCCGAGCAGGAAGACGTAGGGCCCCGTGATCGCCTCCGGCGCCGCCAGCGTGCTGCGGTCTTCCGCTGGATACGCCTGCAGCCGCATCTTCGTGCGCACCTTGCCAGGATCGATGCTGTTCACGCGGATGTTGGGCTCGTTGTCCAATTCATCCGCAAGCATATGACGCAGACCTTCCGAGCCCCATTTCGACACGAGGTATGCGCCCCAGTACGCGCGCGGCCGCGGCACGACACCGCTGGCCGTAAACACGATACTGGCGTCCTGCGAGCGCCGGAGCAGCGGCAGGCACGTGCGCGTGAGGATGAAGGGGGCGGTGACGTTCACGTGCAATGTGCGCATCCACTTCGGCACGTCGTGATGCTCGATGGGCGCTCGTTCGCCCAACATGCCTGCGTTGTGCAGCAGACCGTCGAGGCGTCCGTAGTTCTGTTCGATTGCCTGAGCCAGCGCCTCGTAGTCGTTCGGCCCCGCTTTTTCGAAGTCCAAGGGCACGATCCCGGGCTGAGGAGCGTGCTTGGCATTCACGATCTCATCCGACAGCGCTTCGAGCTTGCGCACGTTACGCCCGTGGAGAATGACGGTGGCGCCGTGTGCGGCACAGGCCGATGCCACGGCCTTACCGATGCCGTCGCTTGCACCGGTGATGAGAATGATGCGATCGCGCAGAATGTCTGCGGGCGGAGCGTAGGATTTTGGGTCGAGCATGTGACGTCAGCTGGCGTGAAGCCGTCAGCGTGCCCGCACAGCCGTGCGCCATGCAAGCCAGGCGCGCTCGAAACCGCCTAGCTCGAGCGCCGGTTGCGCCGAGTAGCCGCCACGCGCGAGGCGTTCGAGGAGCCGCGCGCACAACGCAGCGAATACCAGAACGGGGCGCAAGCGTATGCGTGAGTCCTTGGTGAGCGCGGCGCGGCGCTCCTTGAACTCGCTCAAGCTACGTTGTGCCTCGGTCGCGATGATCCCCCGCAACGCAGCGCTCGGCTGTTCGGCGCTCAGCTCGGGGTGTTGCACGTTGGCGGCCTCCAACAATTGCAGGGGCAGATAGATTTGTCCGTTGCGCGCTTCCGCGCGCAGATTTCGCAACACCTCTGCATGTCTTGCAATCGCACCGAAGCGTCGTGCATGCGCGCGCTCTTCCTCCGACAGCGGCTCCGAACTCGTGAGCTGGCCGATCAGCTCCTGGACGACACCGCCGCGTTCGAGATACGCATTCAACTCGCGTGCGGTATCGAATGTCATGCGTGACAGCTCCACCTCGGCCGCAAACAGCAACTGCTGCAGCGTGCTCCAATCCGGCTGCAACGGTGCTTCGAGCACGACTTTCGAGGCCGGGTGCTGCGGCCGACCCTGGCTCAATCGTTCGATTTCTTCGCGCCACCACCGCAGCCGGGTGTGTGCGACCTCATGATTGGCACTGGCTGCCGAATCACGCACTTCGGCTTCGATGGAATACATCGCATAGACGTACTCGCGCGCGGTGTCGGGCGCGTACAGCGCGGCGAAGTACCGCATCGACCCCGGAGGCGCGGCACGGTTGCTGAGAGTGGCATCCATGAACGGAGAAACACTGACGCACAAAAGCTGGCTCGCGAGTTTCTCATACGCGCCGAGGGGCTGGCTGCACTGCCGTTTACGAATACATCCTTCGTCGCTAACGTTGTCCGTAAGACACCGAGTTGCAGGCACGGCCCGCGGCTCATACAAGGTATGTCATGACCGAAGTGACGCCGCTGCTGCTCTCGCGTATCCAGTTCGGGTTCGTGATGAGCTTCCACATCATCTTTCCCGCATTCACGATCGGATTGGCGAATTGGCTGGCCTTCCTCGCCGGCGCGTATCTGCGCACGCGCAAGCTGATCTGGCGCGAGCTGTACGTGTTCTGGATGCGCATCTTCGCGGTGGCGTTCGGGCTCGGCGTGGTGTCGGGCATCGTCATGAGCTTTCAGTTCGGTACCAACTGGGCGGCGCTGTCGGAGCGCGCGGGCAACGTGCTCGGGCCGTTGCTCGCCTATGAAGTGCTCACGGCGTTTTTTCTGGAAGCAACCTTCCTCGGCGTGATGCTGTTCGGCTGGAAGCGCGTGTCGCCGCGGGTGCATTTCTTTGCGACCTGCATGGTCGCGCTCGGAACGTTGATCTCCACGTTCTGGATCATCTCGGCCAATAGCTGGATGCACACGCCGAGGGGCTACACGATCGTCGATGGCGTGTTTCATGTGACGAGCTGGTGGCAGGTCATCTTCAATCCCTCGTTTCCATACCGCCTGGTGCACATCGTGTTGGCCGCGTTCATCACGACCTGCTTCGTGATCGGCGGAGTCAGCGCGATCTACCTGCTGAACGGCCGGCATCGCGACCATGCGGCGCTGATGCTGAAACTGGCGACCGCATTCGCTGCAATCGCAGTGCCCGCTCAGATCCTCGCGGGCGATTTGCACGGACTGGCCGTTCACCGTCATCAGCCGGTGAAGCTTGCGGCGATCGAGGCGATCTGGGACACCGAACGCGGCGCGCCGCTGCTCTTGTTCGCCTGGCCCGACCAGGCCGCCGAGACCAATCGTCATGCGATCGGCATTCCGAAGCTCGGCAGCCTCATCATCACGCACGATCCCGATGGCGAGATCAAAGGGCTGAAGTCCGTGCCGGCGAACGAGCGGCCACCGGTGGCTCCGGTCTTCTTCGGCTTTCGCGTCATGGTCGGCGTGGGGTTGTTGATGCTGTCGGTGACTGCCTGGTCGGTCTGGCGTTTTTGCCAAGGTCGTCTGCTGTTGTCGGTTCATCTGTTGCGCGCCTGGAGCTTGCTGACACCGGCCGGTTTCATCGCCGTGCTGGCAGGCTGGTACACGACGGAGATCGGCCGGCAGCCCTATGTGATTCAAGGCTTGATGCGCACGAGCACGGCCGCAACCGACGTGCCGCTCGCCAGCGTCGCCACGTCGCTGGCCACGTTCGGGACGATCTATCTGTTCATCTTCATTGCCGGCACGTATTACCTGTTCAAGCTGTTGCGTCGCGGACCGCAGCCGTTGAGCGATACGGAGCTGGGCACGGTCGAGCAAGCGCTTGCGCACCGGCCGCTGGGCACACCGCAAGAAGCCGTGGATGCGGGCTGATGGACATCGCGAACAGCCTGCCCGTCCTGTGGTTCGGCGTGATCGGCTTTGCCGTGTGCATGTACGTGTTGATGGACGGTTTCGTGCTGGGCATCGGCATCCTGACGCCCTTTGCACCCCGCGATGAGACGTTCGACGAAATGATGACGAGCGCCGCGCCCGTATGGGACGGCAACGAGACGTGGCTCGTACTCGGCGGGGCCGGGTTGCTCGCGGCATTTCCGAAAGCGTACGCGGTCATGCTGTCCGGCTTGTATCTGCCGGTGTTGCTCATGCTGATCGCACTCGTGTTGCGCGGTGTGTCGTTCGAGTTTCGCTTCAAGGCGCAGCGCTCGCGGCACCTCTGGCGTCTGTGCTTCGCGCTGGGTTCCGTCGGCGCCGCGTTCGCGCAGGGCGTCATGCTGGGCGCGATCGTGGAGGGCATGCCGCTGGAGGGCGGCAAGTACCTCGGTGGGCCATTCGCGTGGTTCAGTCCATTTTCGATGTTGACTGGTGTGGCGCTGGTGTTTGGTTATGCGCTGCTCGGCACGGCCTGGTTGATCTGGAAATGCAGCGGCGAGACGCAGCAGATTGCCCGCCTGGTGACGCAGCCGCTCATCCTGGTGGTGCTTGCGTTCATAGGCCTCGTCAGCACGTGGTTGCCGTTTCTGCGCAGCGACGTGATGGCGCGCTGGTTCGACGGCATGAATTTCTGGTGGCTGAGCCCGCTGCCGTTGCTCGTCGTGTTCAACGCATTGGCGGCCTGGCGGGCCGTGCACAGAGAGCCCGAGCATCGGCCATTTCTGCATGCGATTGCGTTCTTTCTGCTCGGCTTCGTCGGGCTACTGGTGGGCCTCTGGCCCAACCTCATTCCACCGGACCTGGATATCTACTCGGCCGCAGCACCGCCGAGCAGCCAGGGGTTCGTGATGGTTGGGATCGTGCTCATCCTGCCATCGGTGCTGGGGTACACGTGGTGGTCGTATCGAGTCTTCAGGGGCAAGGTGACCGGCCACACGGCCTATCACTGAAGGGGGTGCGCGCGAGCGAGCTCACTTCAGCTCGATTTGTTCGCCCAGCTCGGCGCCGCTTGCGTCCTCTTTGCCATTCGGTGTCTGCGGCTCACGCGCGAGTTTTTCGATGGGATCCAGCGACTCCAGCTCACGCTCGGGGTGAACGCCCAGCTCGGTGAACTTGCGCGCACCCGGGAGCACTTGCCGCTCGAGCGAGCCGACGGCGCTGTTGAACGCATCGACGCTCGTGCCCAGCGAGCGACCCAGTTTGCTGAGATGCGAGACGAATACGCCCAGGCGCTTGTACAAATCCTCGCCCAGCTCACGAATCGTGGCGGCGTTCTGCGCGAGCACCGTCTGGCGCCAACCGTAGGCCACGGTCTTCAACAGCGCGACGAAGCTCGATGGTGTGGCAATGATGACGTTCTGGCGTATGGCATCTTCGATGATGACTGGATTCACGGCGAGCGCGGCGGACAGGAATTGATCGCCCGGCACGAAGAGAATGACGAAATCGGGGCTGCGCTCGAACTGATTCCAGTAGCTCTTGGCGGCCAGCTGCCGCACGCGCTCGCTCATGATCTGCGCGTGGCGTCGTAGCGCCGTCTCGCGCAACTCGTCGGTCGTGGCATCCATCGCTTCCAGATACGCATCGAGCGGCGTCTTCACGTCGACGACGAGATCGCGGCCGTCGGGCATGTGCACGATCATGTCGGGGCGCAAGCTGGCATCTGCCGTGCGCACGTGAACCTGCTCGCTGAAGTCGCAGTGCTGCACCATGCCGGCGAGCTCGGCGAGGCGACGCAAGGTGAGCTCGCCCCATTGACCGCGCACTTCAGGGCGACGCAGGGCATTCACCAAGGTGCGTGTCTCTTTCTGCAGAGCGATCTGTCCAAGCGTCACGCTCTCCAAAGAAGCCTTCAGGCCGCCGTACGTTTCGGCGCGCTCCTTCTCGATGCGCTGCATCTGCTGCTCGGTGCGACTCAATGCTTCGCGCAAGGGGTGCAGCAGTGCTTCGATGGCTTTTTCGCGTTCCGTCAACGCAGTCGTGGCCGCTTGCTGATGTTGACCGAGATGCTCGCGTGCCAGTGTGAGGAACACTTCGCTGTTGCTCCGCAGGGAGTCATTGGCCAGCGCATCGAACGCCGTGCGCAGGCGTTGCATCGCATGCTCGGTGGTGGCTTCGCGATCGCGGTGCAGATCCTCTTGCGACTTGACCTGCGATTGCAGCACAGCGAGATCGACGCGCAGGTTCTGCTCGCGACGGCGGCTCGAGAGCGAGGTCACGATGGCGCCGATCGCAGCTCCCAGCAGGAGTCCACTCAGTGCAACGAGTACGACTTCACTGCTCATGCAAGCGTCCGGCCTTGCGCAGGTGGGCGAGATAATTCACATCGACGTCCAATGGCGCGAGCCAGGCCCTCGCGCGGAATGGGTCATAGCGCAGGCCGCTGACATCCTCCACGCTCAAGTCCGCACCTCGTGCCCAGGCAGCCAGCTCGGATGGCTTGATGAAACGCTCGTAGCTGTGAGTGCCTCGTGGGAGCAGACGGAGCACGTACTCCGCCGCCAGCACGCCCAGTACATAGGACTTCAGGTTGCGATTGAGCGTGGAGACGAAGACATGTCCTCCCGGTCGCACGAGCGTGGCCAATGCACGGAGTGTCGACGCAGGATTGGGCACGTGCTCGAGCATTTCCATGCACGTCACGACGTCGTAGACGCCCGCCGAGTGCTGCGCGTGGGCTTCGGCGGATTCGAGCTTGTACGTGACCGGCACGCCGGCATCGAGCGCATGCAGTTCGGCTACTTGTAATCCGGACTCGCCCAGATCGATGCCGGTCACGACTGCGCCGCGCCTGGCCATGGCTTCGCTCAGAATGCCGCCGCCGCAGCCGACATCGAGAACGCGCAGGCCACCGAGCTCCGCGCGCTGCTCGACATACTGCAGACGCACCGGATTCAGAATGTGCAGCGGCTTGTACTCGCCCTCGGGATCCCACCAGCGTTGGGCCGAGGCTTCGAACTTGGCGATTTCCCGCGGGTCGTGGTTGTGTGCTTGCATGGTCAACGATCCAGGAAAATGGCGGCTTGGGTTTGGGCCCGTGCGCCGATCGCGGCGCTGTCGAGGCGAGTGAGCTGTCCGTTCGCGAGCAGGGCTTCGCCACCGACCCACACGTCCGTGATGGCATCGCGCGAGCTGTGCAGCACGAATTGAAGCAGTGGATCGAACAGCGGCCGCGTATTCACGCGGGCGAGGTCGACGCAGCATAGATCGGCCCACTTGCCGGGGACCAGCGAGCCGATCTGCTCGGCCAGTCCGAGTGCCTGTGCGCCGCCCAGGGTCAGCGCTTGCAAGCTCGCGTGGAGCGTCGCTCCATCGGCAACGTGCGTGAGTCTGCGTCGCAGGAGCGCGAGCAGATCGAGCTGGCCGTACTCTCCGGTCGCGGCACTACCCAATGCCAGATTGACCGATTCCGATAGCAACGAAGCCGCCGGTTGATCCGTAGGCCACAACACGCTGGCTCGCTGCGATCCCAGTGTCGTGAGCGCTGCCGTGCCCAGCGCACGCGGCGAGCGTGCCAGCAGCAAGGGGCTGAGCAGGCCATGTTCCTGCAACTGATCGGCGCCACAGCACGGGGCTTCGAGATTGAGTGAGACAGGCAATTCGAGCTCGTCCGCGTTGCGACGGATGCGATCGAGCGTCTGCTCGCTGACATGGGCGCCGTCGGGAACGACGAAGAACGTCGCGATGCGGGGATCGCCGCGATACTCATCGCGCAGCTCCAGTCCTTTGTGCACGTACGTGCCGGCGTCGCCCGCCCAGAGGCTCGGATCGGCGCTGACCGGCAGAGCGACACTGGCGCGCATGTGCGCCGCAGCCGCGGTGGCCGCCACGGTGTCTGGAGCGAGTGAAATCGCCGCGAGGCAGGTCGTGCCGGCATGCAATGCATCCGCGATCGCAAGCTCGACAGCCGTGCGGACGAATTCCGGATCCGAGTCGGCTTCGTGCAATTCGCCCATGGTGATCGCATGCGCATCGCGCAATAGCACGCGTGCCAGATCGACGTGCGCGTTCACCATGCCGGGCAGCAGCAGGTGGTCGGGACGCTCGATCGTGAGCTCGGCTCGATACTGCTCACGAGCGGCATCGCGCGGCAGAACCGCGCGGATGCGGCCTTGATGGACGACCACACTGTGCCAGTCGAGCAAGGCGGCGCTCGGCTCGATGGGCAACACCCAGCGAGCGGTGATCACGGTATCGACAGCTGGCATGCGGTGTACTCGAAAAGGGCCGGCAGTATAGCGGTTGCATGTGTGCGGAAGGTGGGGGCTGACACGCTCGCTGTGCTACCATTCGCGCCCTGTTCAACGCCCTGTATGGGCTGCGAAAAATGGCTGCGCGCTGCTGTCTCCGGCGCAGCCGCTGACGCGATGTCGGGAGGCGCCCCGGCAATCAATTTCCAGCGCACCTGAGGCTGTCACCGCGCGGTGACGGCCCGCTACTGTTTAGCTGCCAATATTGGGCAAGAGAGCCGCATGACCGAGATCGCTCGCGAAATCCTGCACGTCAATCTCGAAGACGAAATGCGTCAGTCCTACCTCGATTACGCGATGAGCGTGATCGTCGGTCGGGCGCTGCCCGATGTCCGCGACGGGTTGAAACCCGTGCATCGACGCATCCTGTTCGCGATGCACGAGAGCAATACCGTCGCGACGCGTCCGTACGTGAAGTGCGCCCGCGTAGTCGGTGACGTGCTCGGTAAATACCATCCGCACGGCGATTCGGCCACGTATGACGCGCTCGTGCGCATGGCCCAGCCGTTCTCGATGCGCTACCTGCTGATCGACGGCCAGGGCAACTTCGGTTCGATCGATGGCGATCCTGCCGCTGCTTACCGATACACCGAGTGCCGCATGACGCCGCTGGCGGGCGAGCTGCTGGCGGACATCGACAAGGAGACCGTCGATTTCGTCGACAACTACGACGGCAAGGAGCAGGAGCCCACCGTCCTGCCGGCACGGGTGCCGAATCTGCTGATCAATGGCGCGGCCGGTATCGCAGTCGGCATGGCGACCAACATCCCGCCGCACAACCTGGGCGAAGTCATCAACGGCTGCATCGCGCTCATCGACGATCCGCAGATCTCGATCGCGGATCTGATGCAACACATCCCGGGCCCGGACTTCCCGACCGCCGGCATCATCAACGGCGCGCAGGAAATCGGCTCGGCCTATCTGACCGGCCGCGGCCGGCTGTACGTTCGTGCACGGACGCAGATCGAAGAGGACGACAAAGGCCGCCAGGCGATCATCGTCACCGAGCTGCCGTATCAGGTGAACAAGGCGCGTCTGCTCGAGCGCATCGCCGAGCTGGTGCGCGACAAGGTCATCGAAGGCATTGCGCTGCCCGATGGCCTGCGCGACGAGTCCGACAAGGACGGCATGCGCGTCGTGATCGAATTGAAGCGCGGCGAAGTGGCCGACATCGTGCTGAACAACCTCTACAAGCACACGCCGATGGAATCGGTGTTCGGCATCAACATGGTCGCCTTGCAGGACGGCCAGCCGAAGCTGCTGAACCTCAAGGAGATGCTCGATGCCTTCGTGCGGCATCGGCGGGAAGTCGTCACCCGGCGCACCATCCACGATCTGCGCAAAGCCCGCGAGCGTGCGCACATCCTGGAAGGGCAGGCAGTCGCTCTCGCCAATATCGATGACGTGATTGCCGTCATCAAAGCATCGCCATCGCCCGCCGAGGCGAAGGTCGCCTTGATGTCGCGTGCCTGGCCTGCGGGCGCCGTGCCGGAGATGCTCGAGCGCGCCGGCAACATCCATGCAAGACCGGACAACCTGAGCTCCGAGTTCGGATTGAAGCCCGACGGCTATCGGCTCTCCGATACGCAGGCTCAAGCCATCCTCGATCTGCGGCTGAATCGCCTCACGGGACTCGAGCAGGAGAAGATCTGGGTCGAGTTCGCCGATCTGCTCGTGCAGATCAAGGATCTGAGCGACATCCTGGCGCGCCCGGAGCGGCTGCTCGAAGTCATTCGCACCGAGCTGCTGGAGATTCGCGACAAGTACGCGGATCCGCGCCGGACCGAGATCGTGCACCTGCACTCCGATCTCACGCTCGAGGACTTGATCGAGCAGCAGGACGTCGTCGTAACGCTTTCGCACGGCGGCTACGCCAAAGCGCAACCCGTGACCGCGTATCAGGCGCAACGCCGCGGCGGTCGCGGCAAGGCCGCCACGGCCGTCAAAGATGAAGATTTCGTCGACAAGCTGTTCATCGCGAACACTCACGACACGCTGCTGTGCTTCTCGAGTACAGGGAAGCTGTACTGGTTGAAGGTGTATCAGTTGCCGCAAGCGAGCCGTGGCTCGCGCGGCAAGCCCATCGTGAATCTGTTGCCGCTGCAAGAGAGCGAGCGCATCACGGCCGTCGTGCCCATTCACGAATTCGAAGCCGACAAGTTCGTGTTCATGGCAACCGCGCGCGGCACGGTGAAGAAAACCTCGCTCGATGCATTCTCGCGGCCGCGACAGGCCGGCATCATCGCGATCGAGCTGGATCAGGGCGATCGGCTCGTGGGTGTCGACATCACGGACGGCACCAAGGAGATCGTCCTGTGTTCCACCGAGGGCAAGGCCATTCGCTTTGCTGAAGAGGATGTGCGGCCGATGGGGCGTACCGCGGGTGGCGTGCGCGGTATCCGTGTGCCCGATGGCGAGGAAGTCATTTCCCTGATCGTGCTCGGCGACAACGGTTGGATTCTCACCGGATCGGAGAACGGTTATGGCAAGCTCACCGAGATTGCCGAGTTCCCCGTGCATGGCCGCGGCGGCCAGGGCGTCATTGCGCTGCAGACCAGCGAGCGCAACGGCCGCATGGTCGCGGCGTTGAAGGTGCGCGCCGAAGATGAGCTCATGCTCATCAGCAGCAATGGCACGCTGGTGCGCACCCCGATCACCGACATTTCCATCCAGGGACGCAACACTCAAGGCGTGCGCCTGATGCGACTGGACGAAGGCGACCGCCTCGTCGGCATGGAGTGTGTGGTGAAGGAGGAGACCGACGACGAGGGTGCAGAAGGTAATGGGGGAGACGGTGCGCCGGTCGAGGGATGAGCTGCGCGAGAGGGCAGGGGAGTGGCGAGATGGCGAGATGGCGAGATGGCGAGATGGCGTGAGTGGAGCATCTGACGCCATTCCGCCATTCCGCCATCCCCACACCTCACGCCTCACGCCTTTCCAGCACCTCGCCCTTCTCCTATTGCGCTTTACGCTAAACTCCGCCGCCCCTCCTCTTCAGTTTCATGACCATGACCCGCGTTTACAACTTCAGTGCCGGACCCGCCGTGCTGCCTGTCGAAGTCCTCGAGCAGGCCCGTGAAGAGATGCTCGACTGGCACGGGACGGGCATGTCCGTGATGGAGATGAGCCATCGCGGTAAAGCGTTCGTCGGCATCGCCGAGCAGGCGGAAGCCGATCTGCGCGAGCTGCTCGCCGTGCCGGCGAACTACAAGGTGCTCTTTCTGCAGGGCGGCGCCACGGGCCAGTTCTCGGCCATTCCTATGAATCTCGCCAGGCCGGACAGCGTGGTCGACTACGTGAACACCGGCGCCTGGTCGAAGAAGGCCATCGGTGAGGCCAAGCGCTATGCAAAGGTCAACGTAGCGGCGGATGCCGGCGAGCCTTACGCAAGTATTCCTGCCACGAGCACGTGGAAGGTATCGAGCAACGCGGCCTACCTGCACTACACGCCCAACGAAACCATCGGCGGCGTCGAGTTCCACTCCGTGCCGGATGTCGGCAACGCGCCGCTGGTGGTGGACATGTCCTCGACGATTCTGTCCCGACCGATCGATGTGAGCCGTTTCGGACTGATCTACGCGGGTGCGCAGAAGAACATCGGCCCGGCAGGCCTCACGGTCGTCATCGTGCGCGATGACCTGATCGGCCATGCCCGATCCGACACGCCGACCTTCCTCGACTATGCCGCGATGGCAAAAGAGGGCTCGATGCTGAACACGCCACCGACGTACGCGTGGTATCTCGCGGGGTTGGTGTTCCAGTGGTTGAAGCGTCAGGGCGGGCTCAAGGGCATCGGCGAGCGCAATCGCCAGAAGGCGGAGCGTCTCTATGCTGCGATCGACGGTTCATCGTTTTATCGCAATCCCGTCGCGCGGGACGCACGTTCCTGGATGAACGTGCCGTTCACGCTGGCAAAGCCGGATCTGGACAAGACGTTCATCGGTGAGGCGGGCAAAGCGGGTCTCGTCACGCTCGAAGGCCACCGTTCCGTGGGCGGCATGCGGGCGTCGCTCTACAACGCGCTGTCGCTCGAGGGTGTGGACGCCCTGGTCGCCTTCATGAAGGAGTTCGAGCGCAAGTATGCGTAAGAATGGAGAAGCGGTTGGCGGTTGGCGGTTAGCGGTTGATTCGGAATCGCTCGCTGTCGCTCGCGCGCTGCTCTGTATTCCGAACCAACCGCCAACCGCCAACCGCTAACCGCTTTCTTTCACCTATGTACCGCATTCGCACCTACAACAACATCTCCGCCCGCGGGCTGGTGCGCCTGCCCGGCGATCAGTACGAGGTGGGCGATAAGGTCGCTCAACCCGACGCATTGCTCGTGCGCTCCGCGGACCTGCACAAAGTGGAGATTCCTGCCACGGTCCGGGCCGTTGGGAGGGCCGGGGCCGGCACGAACAATATCCCCGTGACACAGCTCTCGAAGCGAGGCGTGCCCGTGTTCAATGCGCCGGGCGCGAATGCGAACGCGGTGAAGGAGCTCGTGATCGCGAGCCTCTTCCTGGCGGCGCGCAATGTGTGTCAGGCCTGGGGTTACGTGCGCGGCTTGAAGCATGACGACGACGCAGCGTTGGAGCACGCGGTCGAGGAAGGCAAGAAAAAGTACGTGGGCCACGAGCTGCCGGGCCGAACACTCGGCGTCATCGGTCTCGGCGCGATCGGAGTGGAAGTCGCCAATGCAGCTCATGCGCTCGGCATGCGCGTGCTTGGCTTCGATCCGCAGATCACCGTGCAACGTGCGTGGCAATTGTCTTCAGGCGTCGAACAGGCATTGTCGTTGGACGATCTGTTCACGCGTGCCGACATGGTGACCGTGCACGTCCCGCTGCTGGATGCGACGCGCAATCTGGTCAATGCCTCACGGCTACGTTTTCTGAAGCCGGACGGCGTCGTGTTGAATTTCTCGCGTGCTGCGATCGTCGATGAAGCGGCTGTATTGGCTGCGCTGGATGCGGGCAAGCTCGGTAGCTACGTGTGCGACTTCCCCACCAGGACCAACAAAGATCATCCGAAGGTGATCGCGTTGCCCCATCTGGGCGCCTCCACCGTGGAAGCGGAGGAGAACTGCGCGGTCATCGTGGCCGACACGCTGCGCGAGTTCCTGGAGAACGGTAACATTCGCAACTCCGTCAATTTCCCCGAGACCATTCTGCCGCGCACGGTCGGCGCGATGCGCATCGCCATTGCGAACGAGAACGTGCCGAACATGGTAGGCCAGATTTCGACGTCACTCGCTGACGCCAAGCTCAACATCGCGGATCTGCTGAACAAGTCGCGCGGCGAGCTCGCGTACACGTTGATCGATGTCGACGGCACGGTGCCCGCAAATGTGCTGGCTCATTTGAGCGAGATTCCGGGGGTCCTCGCAACCCGGGTGATCTAGGAACCTCTGATTGACCCTAAACGACGTCGCGCCGAGTCCTGGACTCGGCCCATCAAATGAATAAATGAGCTCTTATGGGTTGCCCTTCTAATCGTCTGCTGCTGCGTTACAAAACTTGCTCATATCGACATATGAGCTGCGTTTTGTACCTTGCTTCAGACGATTAGAAGGGCAACGCGACGTCGTTTGGGGTCAATCAGAGGTTTCTTATCCAATGCCGCGTGCACCTGGCAAGAAGACGAGTTCCAAACGCAGCGCCACCTCTTCGACGCCACCCGCTGCACCTGCGGAGCTGGCCGGTATTCGCGCGCGCATCGACACTATCGACGAGCGCTTGCAAGCGCTGATGAACGAGCGTGCGCGACTCGCCCAGCAAGTGGGCGAGTCGAAGCAGTCGACTGGACGGGCGGTCGAGTTCTATCGTCCCGAACGCGAGGCCGAGGTATTGCGCAAGGCGCTCGCGCGCAACGAAGGACCGCTGCGCGACGAAGAGGTCGTGCGCTTGTTCCGCGAGATCATGTCCGCGTGCCTGGCACTGCAAGAGCCGCTCAAAGTTGCGTTCCTGGGCCCGGAAGGCACGTTCTCGCAGCAAGCCGTGCTGAAGCACTTCGGTCACTCGGCACGCGCATTGCCGGTTCCCACCATCAACGAAGTGTTCGAGGAGGTGCAGGCGGGGCACGCGGACTTCGGCGTGGTGCCGATCGAGAATTCGACCGAAGGGACGGTCAACAACACGCTCGACATGTTCCTCAATTCGCCCCTGAAGATCTGCGGTGAGGTCGAGCTGCGCATTCATCAGCACCTGATGGGACGCATGCGCGGCCTGGAGAACGTCCTGCGGGTATGCTCGCATCAGCAATCGTTGGCGCAATGTCGTCAATGGCTCGCGGACCATCTACCGCATGCCGAACGCATTCCCGTGAACAGCAATGCGGAAGCGGCGCGTCGCGCGCGCGACGAAGCCGGCACCGCCGCAATCGCGGGTGAAACGGCAGCACATGTCTACGAGCTCAATCTCCTGTGTAGCGAGATCGAGGATCGTCCCGACAACTCCACGCGCTTCTTCGTCATCGGTCGCAAGCTCTTCGGCGCGAGCGGCGGCAAGGACAAGACGACGCTGCTGGTTTCCGCGGGCGACACGCACTCGCCGGGTGCATTGCATCGGCTGCTCGAGCCGCTGGCGCGCCACCAGATCAGCATGACGCGCATCGAGTCGCGTCCGTCGCGGCGTCGCAAGTGGGACTACGTCTTCTTCATCGATATCGAAGGTCATGCCGACGCAGAGCCGTTGAAGACGGCCCTCGACGAGTTGAAGAAGGGTTCTTCGTTGGTGCGGGTGTTGGGGAGTTATCCGGTGGCCATCGTTTGAGAGGGCGTGTGACCTGAGGCGTGTGACCTGCGGTAGAG
The DNA here is from genome assembly GCA_035276085.1 of Steroidobacteraceae bacterium. Classification (GTDB taxonomy): domain Bacteria; phylum Pseudomonadota; class Gammaproteobacteria; order Steroidobacterales; family Steroidobacteraceae; genus DATELY01. Next base: position 99,958 of record DATELY010000024.1, read on the forward strand.
TTCGGATGCGTCATAGCCGTTTTCCTCAGGTCGCAGGTCGCAGGCCCGTTCCACCAATGTCTACATCGAAACCGCCGCGTGGTCCGTCCGCCACCACTGCCGTTCAATCCCTCGCTCCTTACATCCCCGGCAAACCGCTGGAAGAGCTCGAACGCGAGTACGGCATCACCGACAGCATCAAGCTGGCATCGAACGAGAATCCGCTCGGATGCGGAGCGCTCGCCCGCGCCGCGATGCAGCGTGCATTGGATGACGTGGGTTTGTACCCCGACGGCAGTGGCTTTCAATTGAAGCACGCGCTGGCCCATAAACACGGCTGCGATCCCGCCTGCATTACCTTGGGCAACGGCTCCAATGATCTACTGGTGTTGTTGGCGGAAGCCTATCTCGAGCCAGGAGCCGAATCTGTTTACTCGCAGCATTGCTTCGCGATCTGGCCGATCGCTGTGCAGGCCACGGGGGCCGTTGGAAGAGCGGCGGCTGCAAAGGATTACGGCCACGATCCCGTGGCGATGCTCGGGTTGATCGGACCGCAGACGCGCGTCGTCTACATCGCGAATCCGAACAACCCCACCGGAACGTGGCTGAGTGGAAGTGACCTCGAGCGCTTTTTCGCAGGCGTTCCGAGTCGTGTGCTGGTGGTGGTCGATGAGGCGTATATCGAGTACGTCACCGATGCCAGATACCAAACCGCCGAACAATGGCTGTCGCGATTTCCGAATCTCGTCGTGACCCGGACATTCTCCAAGGCCTATGGCCTCGCGGGGCTGCGAGTGGGCTATGCACTGTCGACTCCTGCAGTGGCCGACATGCTCAATCGTGTGCGTGCGCCGTTCAACGTCAACTCGGTCGGATTGGCGGCCGCTGCCGCAGCGCTGGAAGACGTGGCTCATCTACGCGCTACAGCGGCAATGAACACGAGTGGCATGCACCAGGTTCGTGAAGGGCTCGCCGCACTCGGGGTGCATTGCCTGCCGTCGCAATGCAATTTCGTGCTGGCGGATACGGGACGTCCGGCGGGAGCGGTGTACGAGGACATGCTCAGGCAAGGTGTCATCGTGCGACCGGTCGGCGGGTACGGACTGCCCCGGCATCTACGTATCACGATCGGCACGAAGGAGCAGAACACGCGTATGCTCACGGCCCTGGAGCGAGCGCTCTCCGCCCAACCGCCAACCGCCAACCGCTAACCGCTTCTGTCCTGATGTCCCGATACCTGGTCGAACCCGTTCCTTCTGTCGCCGGCGAGCTGCGCGTTCCAGGGGACAAGTCCATTTCGCATCGCGCCTTGATGCTGGGCGGCATCGCCGACGGTGTGACCGAAGTCAGCGGTTTTCTCGAAAGCGAAGATTGTCTGTCGACGATGCGCGCCATGCGGGCACTCGGTGTCGCGATCGAGCAAACCGGAGCGCAAGCCGTGCGTGTACGCGGTGTCGGGTTGCGTGGCTTGAAGCAGTCGGCTCATGTGCTCGACATGGGCAACTCCGGTACGGCGATGCGCCTGATGACCGGCTTGTTGTCGGGGCAATCCTTCGACAGCGAATTGGTCGGCGACGCCTCCTTGATGAAGCGACCGATGGAGCGCGCCGCGGCCCCATTGCGCCTCATGGGTGCACAGATCGAAACGCAAGGGGGCAAACCGCCAGTGCGCGTCAAAGGCGGTGCGAAGCTGCGTGGCATGCGATACGAGCTGCCGGTGGCAAGCGCGCAGGTGAAGTCGGCTGTGCTGCTTGCGGGCCTCTATGCCGAGGGCGACACGACGGTCATCGAGCCGGCCGCGACGCGCGATCACACCGAGCGCATGTTGCTCGGCATGGGTTGTCAGCTCGAGGCCGCTCGCCGTCAGGTGACACTCGTTCCGCCGCAGCGCCTGCAGGCGTGCTCGTTCGAGGTCCCCGGCGATTTCTCCTCTTCTGCGTTCTTCATCGTGGCTGGCTGCATCGCGGCCCGTGAGGTGCTCACGATCCGCAATGTCGGCATCAATCCGACGCGCACCGGATTGCTGGACATCCTGGCGTTGATGGGCGCGGATCTGCGGCTCGTCAATCATCGAACCGCGGGCGCCGAACCGGTGGCCGATGTCGAAGTGCATCCCTGCGAGCTGCAAGGTGCCGTCATTCCGCAGCACCTGGTGCCGCTGGCGATCGATGAGTTTCCGGCCATTTTCGTTGCCGCCGCCTGTGCTCGCGGCGAGACCGTCGTGACCGGCGCGGAAGAACTGCGAGTGAAGGAAAGCGACCGCATCCAGGTCATGGCCGATGGCCTGCACGCGTTGGGCGTCGAGGCCGAGGTGCTGCCCGATGGCATGCGGATCCAGGGCAGACCCGAGGGCCCCGTGTTCAATGGCGGCACGATCGACAGCGATGGCGATCATCGCATCGCCATGTCGTTCACGATCGCAAGCGCCCGCGCGGCTGCTCCCATCGAGATCCTCGATGTGGCCAATGTCGCAACGTCATTCCCCGGCTTCGTTGCCGTGGCACAGCGCTGCGGGTTGCGAGTGCAGGAAAGGGCCTGACTGTTTGGCTGCCCCGATTCTCACCATCGACGGACCGAGCGGCTCAGGCAAAGGAACGATTTCCCGACGGGTGGCGTCGGTGCTCGGCTGGCACCTGCTGGACAGCGGCGCCCTCTATCGCTTGGTCGCCCATGCCGGCTCGCAGGCCGGGCTTCCTCCGGACGACGAGGCCGGCCATGCAGCCCTTGCTGCCAAGCTCGACATCGTCTTCGCGATGGACGAACGGGGTGAGGAACAGATCTGGCTCGGCGGGAGCGAAGTCAGCACCGCGATCCGAACTGAAACGGCGGGTGAAGGCGCCTCCCGCGTGGCGGTCATGCCCTCAGTGCGGGCGGCCCTGGTTGAGCGTCAGCGAGCATTCGCCCGGGCGCCGGGACTGGTGGCCGACGGACGCGACATGGGGACCGTCATTTTCCCTGCCGCGGAGCTCAAAATCTTCCTTACGGCATCTGCTGATGAACGTGCCAGACGCCGCTATAAGCAGTTGAAGGATAAGGGCATGGGTGTTAGCCTTGCCGCCCTTTCGCTGGAGATCGCCGAGCGCGATCGGCGTGATTCAACTCGACCGGTCTCTCCGCTCAAGCCAGCCGCTGATGCCGTGCTCGTGGACTCCACTTCCATGACCATCGACGCGGTGGTCGAGCAGGTGCTGGCGCTGGCCCGCTCGCGTTGGCCCCAGGTTCAATAGCTGGTCGCCGCGGTTCAAGTTCTCCACGATCGATCGAACGTTCGCACCGAGGCAGGCATGCCCGGTAGCTGCATTGGTGTCGCGCCGGATGCGCGGCTTTTCACAACAACCCCTGGCAACCAGGATGGTGCTTGGGACAACGGGTCGATTGGCCCGGGAAGTACGCATGTCAGAAAGTTTTGCGCAAATGCTCGAAGAAAGCCTGGGCTCACAAAAGTTCAAGCCCGGCTCCATCCTCATGGGTCGCATCGTGGACATCGGTCCGGATGTGGTCCTCGTCAACGCCGGCCTGAAGAGCGAAGCGGTCATCCCGCTGGAGCAATTCAAGAACGAACGCGGCGAAGTCGAAGTGAGCGTCGGTGACGACGTCGAAGTCGCACTGGACAGCGTCGAGGATGGCTCTGGCGAAACCCGCCTCTCCCGCGAGAAGGCCAAGCGTGCCCGCACCTGGTCGCGTCTCGAGCAGGCGTTCGAGAAGCAGGAAATCGTCAAGGGCATCATCAATGGCCGCGTGAAGGGCGGCTTCACCGTCGAGATCGACTTCGTCCGCGCGTTCCTCCCCGGTTCGCTCGTTGACGTGCGCCCCGTGCGCGATCCGTCGTACCTCGAAGGCAAGGTGCTCGAATTCAAGGTCATCAAGCTCGACCAGAAGCGCAACAACGTCGTGGTGTCGCGCCGCGCCGTCGTCGAGCAGGAATACAGCGCCGAGCGCACCGAGCTGCTCGAGAAGCTGCAGGAAGGCGTCGTCGTCAAGGGGACGGTCAAGAACCTCACCGATTACGGTGCGTTCGTGGACCTGGGCGGCATCGACGGTCTGTTGCACATCACTGACATGGCGTGGAAGCGCGTCAAGCATCCGTCGGAAGTCGTGAACGTGGGCGACGAGATCGACGTGCGCATCCTCAAGTTCGATCGCGAGCGTCAGCGTGTGTCGCTCGGCATCAAGCAGCTGGGCAACGATCCGTGGCAGCAGATCGGCCGTCGTTATCCGACGGGCACGCGTCTGTTCGGTAAGGTCACGAATATTGCCGATTACGGCTGCTTCGTCGAAATCGAAGAAGGCGTGGAAGGTCTGGTGCACGTGTCCGAAATGGATTGGACGAACAAGAACGTCAATCCCTCGAAGGTCGTGCACATCGGTCAGGAAACCGAAGTCATGGTGCTCGACATCGACGAGGAGCGCCGTCGTATTTCGTTAGGCATCAAGCAGTGCAAGGCGAATCCGTGGAAGGAGTTCTCGGATAGCTACAACCGCGGCGATCGCGTGAGCGGCCAGATCAAGTCCATCACCGACTTCGGCATCTTCATCGGCCTGGCCGGTGGCATCGACGGTCTCGTGCATCTGTCCGACATTTCCTGGGACGTGCCTGGCGAAGAAGCCGTGCGCAATTACCAGAAGGGTCAGACGCTCGAAGCGATGGTCCTGTCCATCGATCCGGAGCGCGAGCGCATTTCGCTCGGCATCAAGCAGCTGGCGAAGGATCCGTTCTCGACCTGGATCGCCGAGCACCCGAAGGGCACGATCGTCAACGGCAAGGTGCGCGAGGTGGACGCCAAAGGCGCCATCATCGATCTGGGGGGCGGCGTCGAAGGCCACTTGCGTGCGTCCGAGCTGTCGCGTGACCGCGTGGAAGACGCGCGCACGATCCTCAAGGTCGATGACGACGTCGAAGCCAAGTTCACGGGCGTCGACCGCAAGGGCCGCACGATCGCACTGTCGATCAAGGCCAAGGAAATGCACGAAGAAGCCGAAGCAATGCAAAGCTATCGCACGGGCGACTCCTCCAGCGGCACGAGCCTGGGCGATCTGTTGAAGGAGCACATCGGAGGCCAGGACGGCGACTGATAGATCAGGCTGTGGGCTGTAGGCTATAGGCTGTAGGTCAGAACGAAAACGGGTTTTCATTCTGGCTACAGCCTACGGTCTACAGCCTACAGTCCAACAAGAAGAACGGGCCCGCGCATGACCAAGTCGGAACTGATCGAACTCATCGCTGCCAAGCAAAAACATCTGCCGGCCAAGGACGTCGAGCTCGCGGTCAAGCAGATTCTGGAAATCATGAGCGATGCACTCGCCCAAGGTGAGCGCATCGAGATCCGCGGCTTCGGCAGTTTTTCACTTCATTTCCGCCCGCCGCGGCAGGGTCGCAATCCCAAGACAGGGGAAACCGTCGCGCTCTCCGGCAAGTACGTGCCGCATTTCAAGCCCGGAAAGGATTTGCGCGAGCGTGTGGATGCGGGCGCGGATCTGCCGATTCGGGATTGAGTTGGAGAGAGGCGGTTAGCGGTTGGCGGTTAGCGATTGGTCAGAAGGGCGCTGCCGCGCGTTTGCGCCAACCGCCAACCGCTTCCTTCCGACCAGCCATCCTCGTATCTTCGTGGTCATGCGCGTGTTGTTCTCACTGTCTCTCATTGCGGCGGCTTTCCTGGCGCTGTTGATCACTGCACTCAATCCGGATCCGGTCGCACTGGAGCTGGCTGTCGTGCAGTTCAATGCGCCGCTGGGTTTCGCCCTCGTTGTCGTCTTCGTTCTGGGCCTGCTCGCCGGCATGTTGTGGCGCGTGCGATGGGTGGCGGAGTTGCTGGGCGAGCGGGGGCGTTTGCGTCGTGCGCTGCGGCTCGCGGAATCCCGTGCCCGGGAGAACGCCGTCGTGAGTGAGGAGCGATCCGAGCAAGGCGCCTGAGGTCGGCATTTCTGTTCGAAATCGCCGGCAATCCAGCTGGCGCCGGCGTATGCGCTGCGCGAGGATGCGATCGCTGCGGCGGTAGCGCCGCAAGGAAGCACCTCATTCGTTCAAGGAGAACGCGCATGTCTGCCTCAACTCGACTCCCCCTCATTTCTCGTCGCGCCCTGCAGGCGCTCATCGTCAGCCTCGTCCCCGTCTTTGCGTGGGCCGGCCCCGTCGACATCAACAAAGCGGATGCAACGACCATCGCCAAAGAGCTCGATGGCATCGGCAAGTCCCGCGCTGAAGCAATCGTTGCCTATCGCGAGAAGAATGGCGCGTTCAAGAGCGTCAGCGATCTGCTCAAGGTGAAGGGCATCGGCCAGAAGGTTCTGGAACAGAACCGCACCAACATCCGTCTCGAGGGTGGCGCCGACGTGTCGAAGAAGGCCAGCTGATCGATCGACCTTCCGTGCAGCAGGCCGCGATGCTCTCCGGTGGCGTCGCGGCCTGTCGCCGTTCACACACGCCGGTGGGCAACGCATGAATCTCGTCACATCTTGATCGCACGCGGGAACGGCGACGGCGGATGGCTGCGTTATGATCCCGTCCATAACTGTGGAGGGATCTGAGTGAGCCAGACGAGTGAGATTCGAACCGCCGTGTTTCCGGTTGCGGGCCGCGGGACCCGCTTTCTGCCGGCGACGAAGGCCAGCCCCAAGGAAATGCTACCGATCGTCGATAAACCGCTGATTCAGTACGCAGCGGAAGAGGCGCTCGCAGCGGGTGCGCGCAAATTGGTATTCATCACAGGCAGCTCGAAGCGCGCGATCGAAGACCACTTCGACACGGATCTCGAGCTGGAAGAGGCGCTCGAAGCGCAGGGCAAGATGGACCTCTTGCAAGCCTTGAAGGACATCGTGCCGTCATGGGCGAGCTGCATCTATATCCGTCAGCCCTCGCCACTGGGACTGGGTCATGCCGTTTTATGCGCGCGACCGGTGGTAGGCAATGAGCCGTTCATGATCCATCTTGCTGATGATTTGATCGACGCACCCACGCCGTGCCTGCGCCAGATGGCCACCGTGTTCGCGGAACAGGGCGGCCACAGCGTGCTCGGTGTGGAAACGGTGCCGCAAAGCGAAACCGACAAATACGGCATCGTGGCGACCCATGAGGCGAACGGCCGCGTGAGTCGCGTGAAGCAGATCGTCGAAAAGCCACGTCCGCAGAATGCACCGTCGACGTTGGCGGTAGTCGGTCGTTACGTACTTTCACCTCGCATCTTCGACAAGCTCGAACACACGGGTCGTGGTGCGGGTGGAGAAATTCAGCTGACGGATGCGATTGCGGACCTGCTTGCGGATGAGCCTGTCTACGCCTACGAGTTCGAAGGCCGTCGTTACGACTGCGGCAGCAAGTTGGGATACTTGCAGGCGACGGTCGAATTCGCGCTCAAGCACGAACAGCTGGGCGAGAGGTTTCGCGCCTACCTCAGTGAGTTGACGAGCAAGAAGAACTGATCAGCTTGTCTGCGTGCCGGTTGAGCAGGCGCGCGCTCGGGCGATTCGAATGCCGCGCTTGCGCGGCATTTTTTTCAGCCGATCGGCGGTCTGAATGAAGAGCGCGCCACAGTGATGTAGGTCAAAAGCCGTCACATCGAGTAGGGGTTTGCTGGGACAGCTGCGGAAATCGACGTGGCTATACTCGCCGACAACGGAAGTCCCGGGTGCGCGAATGATTTCAGCATCGAAGGCCATGCAAGAAGGCGCACGCACCGCGCCCGAGAGCAGCAGTACGGAGTTCGTCGACGCGCTCGCCGCAGTCAATGACGGCATCAGCGATCCAGTCGACAAGTTGCGGTACTTACGCACGTCGCTGAATCACTACCCGGAGAGCGAGCGCGCCATTCGCAGAGTGCCGTGGAAATATGCACGACGGCGACTCGCGCGGCTTCTCAGCTTCGCAGCCTTGCAACGATGTTTGCGGTACGACGCAACGGCGCCGTTGACCAGCGTGCGCCCGGATACTGTGCAAGCCATGGTGCGCACGCGGATGGCTGCGGCGCTATCGCTCAGCGTCTTCGGCGCGGCGTTGATCCTGTTCGTGCTGCGTGCCGTGCCAGAGGCGCCTTACGGCTCGGCATCTGCCGGTGTGCCGCGGAGCATCGATGCGACCGCGCGCATGCAGCCTTCGCGTGTACAGCCGCTGACGCCTGGCTCGTCTCCTGTCGATCTGCCCGAGGCAGAGCCGATCGCCCCGCCATCGGCGACCGAAGTCGCGGCGAACATCTGGCTCGTCGATCAAGCCCAAGGCTGGGAGCTCTACAGCAACGGCTTGCGCATCGAAACCGCGTTCGAGATCGAGGGTGAACCGCGCAAGTTCTTCGTGTTCAACGCGGAGCGCGCAGAGCCGATTGCGACGGAGACCCGGCCCGTTGGGATCCTGCTGCATACCTCCGAGAGCGACCTGTGGCCATTGGAGGCCGAGTTCAATTCGAACATCCGCAGCAGTTCGCGTGGCCTGCTGCGCTACGTGCAGCGCTTGCGTCTGTACAACTACGTCATCGATCGCTTCGGCCGAGTCTATCGGGTCGTGAAGGACGACACGCGTGCCCATCACGCCGGGCATGGCGTGTGGTCGTACAACGATCGCTACTACCTCAATCTCAACAGCGCGATGATCGGCCTGTGTTTCGAGACGCGTTGGAATGGCGGACGCGCGTTGCCGATCACGGAGGCGCAGCTGCTGGCGGGTCGCAATCTCACCGCGTACCTGCGGCAACGGTATTCCATTGCACCGGACATGGTCGTGGCTCATGGCTTGACGAGCGTGAATCCGAAGTCGCATTTGATCGGCCATCACCTGGATTGGGCGCGCGGCTTTCCCTTCGAAGCGTTCGGCCTGCCCAATCAATACGAGCGCCAGCCGCCGAGCGTTGCGATCTTCGGCTTTCGCTACGACTCGAAATTCATCGAGGCGATGGGCGAGCCCTGGCCCGGCCTCAAACAAGCCGAGCTGACGCTCGCAGCGCAAGCGAAAGAGCTCGGCATCACCGCCAGTCAGCTGCGCTCGCGCAAGCAGGCGATGTACGACGCGTGGTCACGCGCACAAAGCCGCGGCGATCAGGCCGTGACCGACAGCAACGATCCCCACACGGCGGCACAAGCTGCCTCGACGCACTAGGAGATCTCAGATGGATGATTCCAACGAGCAATTCGGTAAGGGCTCGCAAGACGTGGAAGCGCATCTCGACGATGCCGTGAAATCCATCGTGGCGCCGCTCGGTGTCGATGTGGGTACCAGCAAGGTGCTGGTCGCCGCGCGGCGTGGCAAGGAGGTGGAGACGCATTCGCAGTTGAATGCATTTCTCACCGTGCCTGCCTCGGCGATGACCGAGGCAACGCTGCAGCAGAATGGCGTGGCCTTTCATCGGCACGGCAACGAGATCGCGATCCATGGCTCGGGCGCCGAGCGTTTTGCTCATGTCTTCAATGCGGAGATGCGTCGCCCGATGGCCGACGGCGTGCTGAATCCACGCGAGATCACTGCAGCGCAGGTGCTGGAACGCATCCTGTCCACGATCGTGCCGCGCGCACGTTCGGAGCGTGACGTACTCGCGTTCTCCGTTCCCGCTGCGACGGCCGGCCGCGGCAGCGAGCTCACGTATCACGAAGGCACGTTGCGCAAATTCTTTCAGTCTCTCGGCTATCGTGCAGTTGCCGTGAACGAAGGTCTCGCAGTCGTATTCTCCGAACTCCAGGATACGAGCTTCACCGGCATCGGTATTTCATGCGGTGGCGGCATGTGCAACGGCGCACTGTCGTACCTCTCGATTCCCTCGTTGATGTTCAGTATCCCGAAAGGGGGCGATGCCATCGACAGCGCTGCGGGTCAGGTCGTGGGCGAGCCCGCGACGCGGGTAAAGATCATCAAGGAAGAGTCCCTCGATCTCACGCGCGCGCCGACGGACAAACTGGAAAAGGCTTTGCACATCTACTACGAGGACTTGGTGGAGTCGCTCGTCGAAGCGCTGCACACAGCAGTGACACGAGCGGAGAAGCGCCCGCGCACGGACCGTCCCTTGCCGATCGTGTTGGCGGGCGGTACGGCGAGTCCCAAGGGCTTTCAGGAATTGTTCGCAGCGTCGCTCAAGAAGCACCCGTTGCCGTTCGACGTGGCGGGTATTCGCGTCGCGCCGGATCCAGTCACTGCGACGGCACGAGGTGCGCTGATCGCGGCGAGGTACGAGAAGTAGGTTACGGCGAACGGTTCACGGCACACGGCCAGAACTTGGATCTGGCCGTGTGCCGTAGCCCGTAAGCCGTGAGCTACCGCGGCTGCAATCCCTGATCGAACAAATCGATAAACAGCTGAGCGATGTCCTCCGCCGTCAGCGAATCATCATGCCGATACCAGTGAGCCACCCAGTTCATCGCGCCGGCAATCGCGAACGCAGTGATCTTCGGATCGCATTCACGAATGGATCCGTCGCGCATGCCTTCCGTGATCAGGGCGCGCATGCCGCGGTCGATCTTCTGCTTCAGTGACTTCACTTGCGCGCTCATTGCGGCACTCAGGTCCTGGTCTTCCGCACGCACCATGCACCAACCGAACTCGGACGTGATCGCCTGCGCGTAGCGTGACATGAGCTGGATCAAGCGCTCGCGGCCGCTCAACTTCGCCTTCTTGCTGTCGTCGAACGCAACCATGATCTGATCGAGCCCGGCGCGGAAGCATTCGAACAGCAGCTCTTCCTTGTTGGCGACGTAGTGGTAGATCGTCGGCTTCGTGACGTTCAACACGCTCGCGATGTCGTCGAGCGAAGTGTTGTGATAGCCACGCTCGCGAAACGCGCGTGCGGCCGCCAGGATGACCGCATCGCGTTTGCGTTCGCGATTGACGGCTCGCTCGTCCGCGGAGGACCACGGCGACACGATGCCGTTGCCATTCGTCAAGGCAGGTTTGCGCGATTGTCGACTCGCCACGAACAGGGCTCCTGTGTGGAGGGATCAAGGCATTACGGCAAATGGGTTACGGGCAACGGCCAGAGCGCAGCAAGGCTCTGTTCTGGCCGTCGCCTGTAGCCCGTATTCCGTCTGCGCCTACTTTACGCGCGGGTTACTCACGAGTAAACTCCCTACCCGAAGGTACCGCCCGCCCTCGGATCTTCGGTATTCCCCGTTCCTTTGCCGCCTATCGGAGCCGCGATGAGCACCCCTGCGCGATCCCCCAAGACGTTGGAAACCGCTGCTGACGCGACATTCGCGGCGGCCAGTCCGCTGCGCTTCGTCAGCGCCGCCTCCCTGTTCGATGGCCACGATGCGGCCATCAACATGATCCGACGTCTGCTGCAAGGGCACGGCGCCGAGGTCGTGCACCTGGGTCACAACCGCAGCGTGGCGGATATCGTCCGGGCGGCGATTCAGGAAGACGCGGATGCAATCGCCGTGTCCTCCTATCAAGGGGGGCACAACGAGTACTTCGCGTACATGGTCGACATGCTGAAAGAGAAAGGCGTGGACCACATTCGCGTCGTCGTCGGCGGCGGCGGCACGATCGCGCCGCACGAAATCCAGATGCTCGAGCGCCACGGCGTCGAGAAGATCTACACACCCGAGGACGGTCGCCAGCTGGGCTTGAACGGCATGATCGACGACGTGTTCAAGCGCGTCCTGTCAGTGAAGAAGCCCGCTTACGCCTTCGGCCCGCTGAACCCGCGCGATCATCGCCATCTTGCCCAAACGATTTCCGTGCTGGAGGAGAGCGAGCCGGGCGATCCCGCCGGCGATGCCATCCGCCGTGCGATTTCCAAAGCCAAGCTGCGCGCGCCCGTCATCGGCGTAACCGGCACCGGCGGCGCCGGCAAATCCAGCTTGAACGACGAGTTGCTGCAACGCTTCGTTCGCTTCTTCCCGGATCGTCAGATTGCCGTCGTTGCAATCGATCCGACGCGTCGCCGATCCGGCGGTGCGTTGCTCGGCGATCGCATTCGCATGAACGCGCTCGCCTCCGAGAACATCTTCATGCGTTCGTTGGCCACGCGCCGTCAGGATCGCGCGACGAGCGCCGTGCTGGGCGATGTGATTCGTCTGCTGCAGTTGGCGAACTTCGATCTGATCCTGGTGGAAACCGCCGGCATCGGTCAGTCGGATACCGAGATCACGGATCTCGTCGACGTCTCGATGTACGTCATGACGAGCGAGTACGGTGCTGCCAGCCAGCTGGAAAAGATCGACATGCTGGATTTCGCCGATCTCGTCGTGCTCAACAAATTCGAAAAACGCGGCGGCGAAGACGCGTTGCGCGACGTCCGCAAACAGTGGCGCCGCAATCATCCCGACCGTGCGCAGCTGCCGGATGCGCAAGTGCCGGTGTTCCCGACGATCGCCAGCCGCTTCAACGATCCCGGCGTGAATCGCTTGTTCGGCGCGCTCTGTGCGCAGCTGCAGAAGAAGTCGGAAGGCGAGGGCGCCACCCAGTGGACCGTCGGCGACGTCGGTCCGATGGAATTCGTATCGCGCGAGCCGCTGATTCCCTCACAACGCACCCGCTACCTCGCCGAGATCGCGGGCAACGGCCGCAAGGCACAGACGAATATCGACAAGGCGGTCGATACCGCTCGCCGCGCGGGCGGCCTGTATGAATCGCTGAAAGCGCTTCGTGATGCGCGGTTGCCGGGAACGCTGGATCGCTTTCCGGACGATGCGCTGACGGAGGCGGGCGTCGATGAAACGCGTCGCGGCCTGCGCGCTGCATACAACCAGGCCCTCGACGAGCTGGGTTCCGCAGCCATCGGCGAGCTCAAGCGCTGGCCGCAACGCATGAAGGAAGTCAGCGAAGCGCAGTATTCATACAAAGTGCGCGACAAAATCGTCAAGGGCGAGAACTACATGACCTCGCTCAGCGGCAATCAGATTCCGAAGATCGGCGTGCCGCGCTTCCAGGACTGGGGTGAGCTGTTGCGCTTCCTGCTGACGGAGAATCTGCCCGGGAGTTATCCGTACACGGCGGGCGTCTATCCCTATCGCCGCACGGAAGAAGATCCGATCCGCATGTTCGCCGGTGAAGGCGGCCCGGAGCGCACCAATCGTCGCTTCCATTATCTGGCACACGGTCACGGTGCGACGCGCCTGTCGACGGCGTTCGATTCAACGACGTTGTACGGGGAAGATCCTGATACGCGTCCCGACATCTATGGCCGCACGGGCAACTCGGGCGTGTCGATCGCGACGCTCGACGACATGAAGAAGCTGTATTCCGGCTTCGATCTGTGTGCGCCGACGACGTCCGTCTCCATGACCATCAATGGCCCCGCGCCCATGTTGCTGGGCATGTTCATGAACACGGCCATCGATCAACGTGTCGAGCGCTTCCTCAAGGCCGAGGGCCGTTGGGCCGCGACCGAGAAGCGCATTGCGGAGATACACGATGCCATCCGCAAACGGGGTCAAGCCGTGCCGCGGTACATCGGCGACCTGCCCGAAGGGCACGATGGTTCGGGCCTTGTTTTCCTGGGCTTCACCAGCGACGCGCTGATTGCGCCGGGCGTGCTCACAGCGGAGGAGCACGCGAAGCTGCGTGCGGAAGCGCTGTCCGCCGTTCGCGGCACCGTGCAGGCCGACATCCTGAAAGAGGATCAGGCGCAGAACACCTGCATCTTCTCGACGGAGTTCGCACTGCGCTTGATGGGCGACGTGCAGCAATACTTCATCGACAACAAGGTTCGTAACTTCTATTCGGTCTCCATTTCCGGCTATCACATTGCCGAAGCGGGAGCGAACCCGGTCAGCCAGCTCGCCTTCACGTTGGCGAACGGCTTCACGATCGTCGAGTACTACCTGGCGCGCGGCATGAAGATCGACGACTTCGCGCCGAACCTGTCGTTCTTCTTCTCGAACGGCATGGATCCCGAGTACGCCGTGATCGGTCGCGTTGCCCGGCGCATCTGGGCGCGCGCCATGCGCGATCTGTACCACGCTGCGCCACGCAGCCAGATGTTGAAGTATCACGTGCAGACCTCCGGTCGTTCGTTGCACGCGCAAGAGATTCAGTTCAACGACATCCGTACGACGCTGCAGGCGATGTACGCCCTGTTCGACAACTGCAACTCGTTGCACACGAACGCCTACGACGAAGCGCTGACGACGCCCACCGAGGAAAGCGTGCGCCGCGCCGTTGCGATCCAGCTCATCATCAATCGTGAGCTGGGCCTCAACATCAATCAGAATCCGTGGCAGGGCTCCTTTTTCATGGAGTATCTGACCGATCTGGTGGAAGAGGCCGTGTACCAGGAATTCGATTCGCTTTCCGAACGGGGTGGCGTGCTCGGTGCGATGGAGACCATGTACCAGCGCGGCAAGATCCAGGAAGAGAGCATGTACTACGAGCACAAGAAGCATGACGGCAGCCTCCCCATCATCGGCGTGAACACGTTCCTGGCGCCGAACGGCGGCGAGTCGATCACCGAAGCCGCGCTCATCCGTTCGACTGAAGAAGAGAAGCAGAACCAGGTTGCCGCAGTGCAGGCCTACCAGGCACGCAATTCCGAGCGTTCGCCGGCGGCGCTGGCTCAGCTGCAGCAGGCCGCGACGAGCGGCGGCAATGTGTTCGCCGAAATCATGAACGCCGTGAAGTACTGCTCGCTGCGACAGATTTCGCGCGCGCTGTACGACGTCGGCGGTCAGTACCGCAGAAGCATGTAAGGCCACACCCCTTATCCACGAGCGACTCATGTACCAGCCTCCACTGAAAGAACTGCGTTTTGTCCTGCACGATTTGATCGGCGAGGGCCGCTTGAGCGAGTTGCCGGGCTTTGCGGAATACTCGACCGACTTCGCGGATGCCGCGTTGGAAGAGGCCGGCAAGTTCGCGCAGGAAGTGCTCGATCCGATCAATCGAGTGGGCGATGCCGAAGGCGCCAGGTGGACGCCCGATGGCGTTGTCATGCCGAAGGTTTTCAAGGATGCCTACAAGGCCTTCGTCGATGGCGGCTGGCCCACGTTGCGTGCGGCACAGGCGCAGGGCGGCCAAGGTGCGCCGACCGTGTTGGGTACGGCGGTGGAAGAGCTGTGGGGCTCGTCGAATCTCGCGTTCAAGCTGTGTCCGATGCTGACGCAAGGTGCGATCGAAGCGCTCGAGCGCTGCGGTTCCGCAGAGCAGAAGCACAAGTACCTGCCGAAGATGGTGAGCGGCGAATGGACCGGCACGATGAATCTCACCGAGCCGCACGCCGGTTCGGATCTCGGCGTGATTCGCACGCGTGCGGTGCCAGAGGGCAATCACTACCGTCTATACGGCCAGAAGATTTTCATCACGTACGGCGATCAGGATTACACCCCCAACGTGATCCACATGGTGCTCGGACGCATCGAAGGTGCGCCGACGGGGACGAAGGGCATCTCGCTGTTCATCGTCCCGAAGGTCATGGTGAACGACGACGGCAGCCTCGGCGAGCGCAACGATGTGCGCTGCGTCTCCATCGAGCACAAGCTCGGCATCCATGCGAGCCCCACGTGCGTGATGTCGTACGGCGATCAGAAGGGCGCTGTCGGGTATCTCGTCGGCGAGGCGAATCGCGGCCTGCAGTACATGTTCATCATGATGAATGCCGCGCGCCTGGCCGTGGGTCTCGAAGGCTGGGCCATTGCAGAGCGTGCGTATCAGCAGGCCGTCGAATGGAGCCGCACACGCGTGCAAGGTCGTCCGCCCGTGCCGAAGGGCATGACGACGGACAAGCCGCTCCCCATCGCTTATCACGCCGACATCAAGCGCATGTTGTTGACGATGAAGTCGCATGCCGACGCCGGCCGAGCCATCGGCCTGTATGCCGCATTCCAGCTCGATCTCGCAAAACAAGAGCGCGACGAGCCACGTCGAGCCGCGGCGCAAGCGCGTGCGGACGTGTTGATCCCGATCGTCAAAGGCTGGTCGACCGAGATCGGTGTGTTGGTCGCATCGCTCGGAGTGCAAGTGCATGGTGGCATGGGTTTCATCGAGGAAACCGGTGCAGCTCAGTACCTGCGCGACTCACGCATCACGACGATCTACGAAGGCACGACGGGTATCCAGGCCGGCGATCTCATCGGCCGCAAAGTGGGCCGCGATGGCGGCGAGGCGATGTCCGCTTTCATCGATGAAATGACCGCCGAGCTGCAAGCCATCAAGAGCAGCGACGCAGGTGTACAGAGCTCAGTGAAGGCCGCGCTGGAAGGCATCGGTCTGCTGCGCGACGCCACCGCCGCGTTGCTCCAGTACTGGTCCGCAGACTCCGAGCGCGCGCAGGCGATCGCAGTGCCGTATCTCATGCTGAGCGGCTATGCGATCGGCGGCTGGCTGTTGGCCAAGTCTCACGACATTGCCGTCCGCAAGCAGGCGGACGATCCCGACTTCTATGCGGCCAAGGCGCAGATCGCCCGGTTCTATGCGGGACAGGTGCTGCCGAATACGCTGGCACTGGCCCGTATCGTGAGCGGCGGCACCGATAGTGTCCTTGCGGCGGATCCAGCCGTGATGTGACACATGCGACGGTGCCGAGCACGACGGCACCGCGGTGCTGTCGGCTGGCAGCCTGATTCATTCGAAGCACTCACGGCATAGAGTGCAGCTTCGGTTTGAAGCCGCGATGGAAGGGTCAACGTGCAACCCTATCCATGCACCTTGTTGCCTGCCATTCGCCGCGAAGTGTCACGGCCGGACTTCTTCAGTCGAGCGCTGCTGGACGAAGCATTACGTCCTCTTCTTCGGATAACACGTCGCAGCCGGTCCCGGCATGAATGTGCATATCGGCAGTCGAACGGACACGCTTCATCTCTCACCGGGGTGCGCACGTCGCGCCTTCCCAGGTGCAAAAGTACGCGTTCATACTTTACACTCCTATGACTAGCTGGCGCCGGGTTCCCGGTGCTGTCGCGAAGCCGTCCGCTGTCGGGCCGCTTCGTATTCCAAGACGATGAAATCATGCGGAGAGCGCAATGCTAGAGGGTAAGGTTGTCGTAGTGACGGGTGCGGGTCAGGGCATTGGCGCCGAGATCGCCAAGCTGGCCGCGAAGTACGGGGCGAGCGTCATCGTCAACGACGTCGGCGTATCGACGGCGGGCGAAGGCGGCGACTCTTCGGTCGCACAGGCTCTGGTCAACGAGATCAAGAAGGCCGGCGGCAAGGCGGCGCCCAGTGTTCGCAACGTCGCCGATTGGGACGGTGCGCACGGCATCGTCCAGGATGCCATCGATGCATTCGGTCGAGTCGATGTGGTGGTCAACAACGCCGGCATCGTGCGTGACACGCTGTTCCACAAGATGACGAAAGAAGAGTTCGATGCGGTGGACAGCGTCAACCTGCGTGGCGTGTTCTACGTCTCGCGCGCCGCAGCACCGCATTTCAAGCAGCAGAACAGCGGCTGCTTCGTGCACATGACCTCCACGAGCGGTCTCATCGGCAATCTCGGTCAGACCAATTACGCGGCAGCGAAGCTGGGTGTGGCGGGTTTGTCCAAGTGCATTGCGCTCGACATGCAGCGTTTCAACGTGAGCTCCAATGCCATCGCGCCCTTCGCGTGGACGCGCATGGTTGCGACCATTCCCGAGACACCGGAGAACATGAAGCGTCTGGAAGTGAATCGTCGCCTCAAGCCCGAGAAGATCGCGCCGTTCGTCGTTGCGCTGGCGAGCGAGGCAGGTCGCAAGGTCACGGGCCAGATCTTCGGCGTGCGTAACAACGAGATCTACCTCTTCAGCCAGCCGCGTCCGATTCGTTCCGTGCATACGGCCGAAGGCTGGACGCCGGAGAAGATCATCGAAACGGCAATTCCGGCATTGCAAGCGGATTTCTTCCCGCTGGATCGCTCCAGCGACGTGTTCACCTGGGATCCGATCTGAGGCGTCGTCCATGAATCTTGAAGCATTGAAGCAGTATCGTTTCGAGCCGAAGCGAGTTGGTTACACGTGGAAGGACACCGCCCTCTACAATTTCAGCGTCGGCGGCGGTGCCGACCCGATGGACGAGAAGGAGCTCGGGCTGGTCTATGAGAAGAAGCTGAGCGCGTTACCAACCATTGCTGCTGTGCTCGCACAGCCCGGCGCGTGGATCGCCAATCCGAAGTTCGAAGTGAACTTTTTAAAGCTGCTGCACGGTGAGCAGACGCTCGATGTGCATCGACCGATCCCGCCCGAGGGCGAGATCGAAGGTTCCTACGCCGTGCAGGCCGTCATCGACAAGGGCGAGGGCAAGGGCGCGCTGGTTGTCCTCGAAAAGAAGCTGACGGATGTCGCCAGCGGCCAGCCTCTGTGCACGGTCACGAGCACGCTGTTCCTGCGCGCTGATGGCGGTTGCGGCAGCTTCGGCACGCCGCCGGCGCCACAGCCGGCAGCCCCGACGACCGGTTTCGCGCCGATCGGCGAAGTGAAGACCGGCGAGCGGTGGGCGTTGCTGTATCGCTTGAACGGTGATCTGAATCCCATCCACATCGATCCCACCGCGGGCAAGAAGGCAGGCTTCGAGAAGCCGATCCTGCACGGGCTGTGTACCTACGGTGTCGTGGGCTACATCCTCACCCGCGCGTTCTGCGACTACGATCCGGCGCGCCTGACGGGTCTCAACGTACGCTTCAGTTCGCCGGTGTATCCCGGCGAGACGATTCGCGTCGAAGGCGTGCGCGAGGGCGGCAACGTGTATTTCCAGGCCGTTGTGCCTGAGCGCAATCAGATCGTGTTGAGCAACGGTCTTGCCCGTATTCGCTGATCCAGCGACCAGCAAGGCCCACGCTTG
>DATELY010000025.1:0-73227 GCA_035276085.1 Steroidobacteraceae bacterium
CTCGGGATCGTCGCCGTCGATAGCGATGGTGTCATAGCGACAATACGGATTGGTTCCCCAACCCATGTGGCTGATCGCGAATCCATCCATGTCATCGGGCGTCTTGCGATTGCCCTCCAGCCATTGGCGCATCAGTCGCGCATCCAGCCCGCCCTCGATCTTGCGGATGAACCCGTCGCGGACCTCGACATGGATGGGGTCGGTCACGAAACGGTTGTAGGGGAGGACGATGATGTCGCCCGGCTGGATCACCACTGTGCCGTTAGCGCTGCCCTCGTTGGGGAAGGTGTAGCAGTGCCCTGCGCCCCAATGGTCGAAATGACCGGGCTCATCGGCGAAACCGTACTGACACAGTGATGGGAAATCGCCGATCTTGGCGGTGAGGTCGGTGCCGGCCTCATTGGTAATCCGGATCTTGCGTGCCTTGCCCAGCCGATCGCGCGAGTAGAGCGTGGCGACCTTGACGTCCTGCGTGGACATCTGGGAGCGGAGATTGTCGGGATGGTCGACGACCATCAGCACGCGCGTTCCGGCAGCGCGCACCTCCTTCATCCACTGCGTGAAGAGCGGCACGTGCATCGCAACCAGCATGTCGGCGGCCTTGAGCGCTTCCACGGCGCCCTTGCAGCTACCGACCGTCTCGATGCCAACGCGCGTCCAGCTCGGCTGCTCGCTGACGGTCATGTTGTAGATGTTCGCGCCCAGGCTGCGGGCGGCTGCGAACGACGCCGCGAGGTATTCCGGGCGCGTGCCCTGATCGCTCAAGCAGACGATCGTTTCGCCAGCCTCGACACGACAAAGCTCGAATTGCTGCCGGAACAGGAATGGCAGTTCACCGGGATTGGTCAGCTGCGGACGCATGGAAGTCTCCTCGTGATAGTTGGCCTGGGTCCCGCTTGCCGCAGAAACCGTCACTGACATCGCAAGCATGCGTTACATTAGCGACCGTGGGACTCTATTGCAAACGCTTTTGGGTGCGGCCTGCTCTATCCTCTGACCATCATCCGAGGCTTGCCCGTTGAAAGCGCATCGCGGCCGCGAAGAAGGCTGGTGACACGAACACCCCTGTCGACAATGCCGGGCGTTCATCTCCGGGTCGCTGTTCCTCAAGCCCGCGGAAGGAAACCACAACCCATATGAATCTTCGGCGCTTCGACCTCAATCTACTGCCGATCCTTGACGCGCTTCTGACCGAACGCAATGTGACGCGTGCCGGCGAGCGCATGCTCCTCAGTCAGTCAGCCATGAGCGGCGCGTTGGTCAAGCTGCGCGTTCTTTACAACGATCCGTTGCTGGTGCGCGATGGGCGCCACTTTGCGCTCACGCCGCGTGCGAAAGAGCTGGCCCGCGAGCTGCGTGCCCTGCTCCCGCGGCTGGACAAGCTCGCCATCGCCGACCCGCGATTCGAGCCAGCAACGGCCGAGCTCACCTTCACCCTTCAAATGTCGGACTACGCGACGATGGTGCTGATGCCGGAGATCATGCGGCGTATTCGGGCCGTGGCGCCGCTCGTGTCGATTGAAGTTCTCCCGCCGCCCGAGAACGAGCGCCAGCGCGGCGTGATCGTCGAGCAATTGCACGATCTCGTCATCACCCCAGCCGAGTACGCTGCTGCCGACCATCCCATGGAGCCGGTGCTCGTCGATCGCTGGGTCTGCGTGGTGAGTGCCGATGTCGAGAAGTACGCGGACGGAATCACGCTGGAGGACTATCTCGCTGCCCACCACGTTGCCGTCCGCTTCGGGAATGGACGCCTGCCAGTCATCGAGGAATGGCACCTGCAGAAGAGCGGCCTGAGCCGGAACACCATGCTGCGGCTGCCCTACCTGATCCCGCCGGGCGGCATGGTCGAGGGGTCCGACCTCATTTCCGTGATGCAGGAGCACTTGGCGCGGATATGGGTCAAGGCCGCCAACGTGCGGATCCTGCCGCCTCCTTACGAGATACCCGACCAGGTCCTGCACATGCAATGGCACGCGCACGAGAAGGACAATGTCGCGCTGGCGTGGCTGCGTGAACTCTTCCACGCCGCTGCACGTGCGGTCGGAGTGCATCCAGAGGGTCATCGGCATCGCAAACTGGAGGAGGTATGAAGAGTCTTGTGAAAGCCCCTCCGCGCTGCTCACTTCCCGACACACCGTGTCGTCTGTTCTCCTCCGCACTACGGACGGGACACCTATCGACGTGAATGATTCGATGCATTGCCAACTGCGATTTTTCGGCAATGGTGTCCAGCATTAGCATGCTGTAACGATCGAGCGTGCAAGGTGCGGGAAGTCCGGCTTGTGGCAAATGGCGCCGGCGACGGTTCACAGGGTCGCGACCTTGCGCAATCCATTAAGCGCACCAGGACGCCCGATGAGATTGAGATAAGGAAGAGACACGTGACGAAGCGGTATCTCGAGAACGCCTGGTATTTCGGAGGCTGGTCAAATCAACTGAAGACCGGCGAGGTGAAGGAGCTGAAGTTGGCTGAACGGGGTCTTGCCGTTTACCGCTCGGCATCCGGAATCGTTGGCGTGATCGGAGACCGCTGCCCGCACCGCTTCGCGCCTCTTCACCTGGGCAAGGTCAGGGGCGAGACCCTGGAGTGCGGCTATCATGGCGTCCAGTTCACGGCCGACGGCGCCTGCGCCCACAACCCGCACATGAAGGGCGCCAAATCGAACTCGGTCAGCGTGCCCGGCTATCCAGTCGTCGAGCGCCACGGCGCGATCTGGGTATGGCTGGCTCAGCACGTCACAGCGGATCCTTCGTTGATCCCCGATCTGTCGTTCCTGGACACGCTGCCCGAGACCGCAAAGGCGACGCTGCCGACGATGCGCGTGAACGCCCACTACGAAATCATCGTCGACAATCTGCTCGATCCCACCCACGCGGAATATCTCCACGCCGGACTGCTGGGCGGCAGCGGAAACTTGATCGAGGCGAGACCGACGATCCGCTCGGACCGAAACATGATCGAGCACACCTGGTCTTATGACGGTGTCGTCGCCGTGCCGGTGCTGCGCACCTATATGCCTGACGTCGAAAACGTCGACACTTGGCTGATCAACCGCTGGTTCGCACCGAGCGTTGTGATCATCCAGGCGGGGATCAAACCCGCCGGGGCCCCACGCGAGGAAAGCCGCTTCCACGCCATCTACCACATCCTTGCGCCCAGCGAGCACAACGTCACCACCTACGACGTGATGACGAGCCGGAACTTCGCGCTGGACGATGTCACGCTGACCGAAAAGACGTACAAGAGCTTTAGCCACGCCTTCAACGAGCAGGACAAGCCGATGATTCAGGCACAGCAGGAGATGATGGGCGATGTCGACTTCTGGGATTTGAAGCCGGCGCTGTTCCACTCCGACGCACCCAGCGTCCGGGTCCGGCGCGCCCTGCAGGCGAAGATCGACGAGACTGTGGTCGAGTCCACCTAACAGCCGTTTCATCACCATCGAACCACTTGGCCCGAATATGGCCAAGATCGCCAACGTCCTGCGCAGGCAATGGCGCGCGCGAGAAAAACCATGTCGCGCCTGGGCATCGTGAACTCTTCCACGATGCGACCTCCGCATCTGAAAACCGCCTACCCGCTCATCGCACCTTCGCCATAGCCACTCAGGAGTGAATCATGCCCTTCCTACGCAATACCTGGTACGTCGCGGCGTGGGCGAATGAAGTCACGCCAGGAAAGATCTTTGCGCGAACCTTGTTGGATGAGCCGATCGCGATGTATCGCGGCCCGGACGGGCAGCCCTATGCTCTGGCGGACCGGTGCCCGCATCGCTTCGCGCCCCTCTCGATGGGCCGCTTGTGTGATGAAGGACGGTCCCTGCAATGCGGCTATCACGGCCTGCGCTTCGATGAGTCCGGTCAGTGTGTTTTCAACCCGCATGGGGACGGCCGCATTCCCAAGACGGCGGTCGTAAGATCCTATCCGGTGGTGGAACGGCATAGCGTCTTGTGGATCTGGATGGGCGACCCGGAACGGGCTGATCCTGACCTGATTACAAATTTCGATTGTCTCGATCCAGAGGGCTGGGCAGTCAGCACCGGATATCTGAACGTCAAGGGACACTATGAACTCGAGAGCGACAATATCCTGGACTTGAGTCACATCGAGTTCCTGCACCCACTGTTTTCCAGCGACGCCGTTAGCCGCGGGAAGATCGAGGTCGCCCAGGAAGGTGACACCCTGTGGAGCAAGCGCTTCATGAGCGACGACCGCAATGCTCCAGACTTCATTTGCGAGGCCTTCGGCGTGCCGCCCGGGACGACGATCGACCGCTGGCTCGAGGTGCGCTGGAACGCCCCGGCGCTGATGCTCCTCTGGATCGGCGGCGTGGCGGCAGGTCGACCGCGAACGGAGGGAGTGATCGAACCTTCAGTGCATTTCTTCACGCCGGAGACCGCCTCGAGCACACATTATTTCTACGCGTCGCCCTTTTCTCGGAGTCTGGGCGCGCAGGCGGAGACGATGACGCAGCTGCGCTTGCAGCAGACCCGCGGCGTGTTCGAAGAAGAGGACAAGCCGATAATCGAGGCGGTGGCGCGCCGCATGGACGGTGCGGGCTTCTGGTCGCTCAAGCCGGTCGTCTTGTCGGGAGACGGTGCGGCCGTGCGCGCGCGCCGGGCAATGGAACGGCTCATCGCGCAGGAGCAGGCAAGCCTTGCGGAGAGCACGCGCTAACGGGCCAGATATCGACCAAGCATCGGCGCGGGTTGCGCTGGACTTCGTCTGAAAACGCCGCAACCCACCAGCAGTTCATCGGATAGTTCCGATCAGCCTTGGCGCGAGGCGGTGTCCATGGCTGTTTCGAGACGATTGGTGCGATGGCTTCGTCCATACGTCGATATCCCTTTCTTCGTAGCGTCACTTACCCCTGAATGCCCCGTGCAGTCATTGTCGGAAGACAGGGCAGACGCCGATAGCATTTCTCGACGTCCGGATGTGGGTAGGCCTCAGAAGTGGTATCCCACAGTGATGCCATAGGTGCGCGGCTCACCGTACGCGAAGACATCGGCCGACGTGGATTCAAGGATTGTGGTGGTATACAGCGTGTCCCCAAGGTTCTTGCCCCATACGCGGACCGCCAGGTGCTCCGACGGATCGGTCCACGTTGCGGAAGCGTTCACCATGTCGTATGCGGGCTGAACCGTGACATTGTCCGAGGCGCCATAGAAACGGCCGGACCGGTAGTAGGTTGCATTCAGCATCAGTGAGGAGCCGCCAGGAATGTCGACCCGGTAGTCCGCGCCGATATTGAAGCTGGTCGTCGGCGTGAACGGCAGAGTCTTGTCGTCTGCAGATCCAGTGCACACACCGCCAAACACTGGCACGCACCCGTTCACCGGAACAACGAAGTCCGCGATCGGGAACGATTCGAACCGCGCATGTGTATAGGCAAAGCCGGCGCTCAGCGACAGCGGATCCGACACGACGAACTCGCCCTCGAGGTCGAAGCCATAAACCTTGGCACGGGCCCCGTTGTAGATCGATGTGTTGCTGTTTATGTAGCGCCCAACCTGGACGTTCTTATATATGTAGCGATATCCGGACGTGTTGAGCCGGACGCGATGATCTAAAAGCTCCGACTTCAACCCCACCTCCAGAGCACCGATACTTTCCGGCCGGTAAGGTGCATCGTTCGGCTGGTTGAGATTGAACCCTCCGCTCTTGAATCCGGTGCTGTAGGACGCGTAGATCATGTTATCGGGCGTGAGCTTGTGATCCAGCGCGATCCGATAGTTGAAGCGCTTGAACGTGAGCTCGTCCGGTAACCCGAGTGCGGGATCGGGCACCGGCGTCGTTGCGGCCAAGAACCCGGCAATTGAAAAGTCCTGCGACCCGGAGACGCGTTTCTCTTCGTAAGTGTAGCGGGCGCCCAAGGTCAGGTTGGTATCAGGCAAAAATTCATACGTCGCCTGAGCATAGCCCGCGTACGAATTGGTCAGCTGCCGGTCCTCAACATGTATTTGCACCGGCGTAAAGGGGACCGGCGATATGAGGGTCGGCCCGAAATCGAATAATTCGGGATCATTCTTGTCGTTCGAACGGAAATAGTAGAGACCCGCGACCCATTGCAGTGGTCCGGCTTCAGCCGACGAGATCTGAAACTCTTGGCTCAGCTGCCGATTCTTCGCGACATCATGGAGCTGTGTGATCTGGATCGGGACATAGTCAACATCCAGCAGGAGGTCATATTCGGACTTGCGAAAGGCGGTGATGCTTTGCAGGGAGACACCACCCATCTGGTGATTGATCTGCAGTTGTACGCCGCCAGCCTTCAGCTTCGAAACCGGATCGATATCGCTGCTGATGTCGTAGTCGCCCCCTAAGGGGAAAGGGCCACCAAACAGTGGATTGTTGAAGGTTATCGGACGGAAGCGATCGATCGGTTTCTGCGGCTGGCGGCTGCTGGTGCGATCCGCATAGTCGACAGCGAGACGAATATCAGTCTCATCGGTCGGCTGGAAGAGCAGCTTTGCGCGGCCGGCGAAATCGTGATCGAGCGACCCGATCGCCTTGCCGGTACCAATGTTGGTACCCCACCCGTCTCCCTGATGCTCGTATCGCAGCGCGAGGTCCGCCGCCAACGCATCAGTGATGCCGCCCGTCACATAGGCGTCGGCCGTGACGTTCTCGTAGTTCGCATAGCTCAGCTTGACGTCGCCGGAGGGTGTCTGCTGAGGATCCTTGGTCACCACCTGAATGAGCCCGCCCGTCGCATTGCGGCCGAACAGCGTGCCCTGCGGCCCCTTCAGCACTTCGACGCGGCTGATGTTGTTGAGCGTCATCAGCGATGCCGGTGCAGCAGCCATGTATACGCCGTCGATGTAGGTCGCAATGGGCGGCTCGAAGCCCGGCCCGTTCACGGTTGACCCAATACCTCGGATACGCGGCTGTACATAGCCTGATGTCTGCGTCATGTTGAGACCCGGCGTAACGAGGCCCAGCGCCTGCGTCGAGGAGATACCGACGGCATCCAATTTCGCCGCTGTGATCGCGCTGACGGCGATCGGCACCTCCTGGAGGCTTTCAGAGCGGCGCTGCGCTGTTACCACGATCTCTTCGACCTTGGCCGATTCATCCCCTTGAGCTTGAGCATTTGAGGCAACCGACAGCGCAACAAACGCGCAACCGATCATGAAATCCTGCGGCTTCATCATCTATCCCCCTGCTGTGCGTGGAGCTGCATCGACTGCGTTTATGCTTCTCCTATGTTGTTTTCAGTCGAGAGCACTGTCTAATCACTTGTCCCGATACTAACCATCACCCAGACCAGGGAATGGGGGATGCCTGCTTTCGTTTGATCATCTCAGCTGCAGCAGCAGTGCATCGGCGTTGCCGACTGAGCGCGACGTGTCGCAGCGGGCGCGTTGTCGGCAGCTGCTGGGGACGAGATCATCGAGGCGCTTGGGGATCACCGTGCGGCATTTCATCCACACCATCTGCTCCGTGCACGAAGGACTGCGTCTTGCTCCTATGACATCAGCCCAATGAACATGCGCAGGCTCGTCAAGGCCAGGAACAGCGCGAAGGCGCGGGTGAGTGCACTTCGGCTCAGGCGATGCGCAAGCTCGACACCCCAGGGAACGGCAAGCCAAGTCGCCGGGGTGATCAGCAGGAAGCCGAGCAGATTCACGTAACCGAGCGAGAATGGCGGCAGATGCAGCGCGCCCCAGCCGCTCAGGATGAAGCCGATGGTGCCAGGAATGCCGATGAGGAGCCCGAGGCCAGAAGAGGTGCCTACGGCGCGATGCACCGGCATGCCGAACAGCGTCATGATCGGTACGCCGAACGTGCCTCCGCCGATGCCCATCAACGTCGAGAACAAGCCGATCCCTCCGGCGAGGCCGAGCTTCGCCGGTCCTTCCGGCAGAGCTTCGCCGAGGCGCCAGTCCGCGCGCCCGAAGGCCATATAGGCCGCGACGATGAGTGCAAGCACGGCGAACACGAGTGTGAGTCCCTTGCCGCCGATGAGCCGTGCGACCACGCTGCCACCCAGCACACCCGCGATCAGCGCGGGCGCCCAGCTCTTCAGCAGCATCATGTCCACAGCGCCTTTCTTCCGGTGGCTGGTATTGGAGCGGATCGAAGCCGGGATGATGGTCGCAAGCGAAGTACCGACTGCAAGCGGCATACGGATGCTGTCGTCGACCCCAAGACCGGAGAAGACGTGATAGAGCACCGGCACCACGACGATCCCGCCGCCTACGCCCAGCAGCCCGGCAATGACGCCGCCGGCGAGCCCCGCCAAGACGAGGCCGAGTGCGAACTGCACGAGAGATTGCAGATCCGTCTGAACCAGCAGGGCGGCAGCGCTTTCAGACAAGGGAGCACATCATTGTTGTTTGCGGCCTTACGATGCAGCGCCGGTCCGTGCAATTCACCATCGATTTCGACAGACGTAATGATGCGTTCGAGAAGAAAGGGCGAACTGCTGCAGCTGAGCACGAAGGCTTCAAAGCGTCACCCAACCGAGCGGAGGCTCGCGACCCGGATGCACAGCTCCACAGGACGGGCAGCGGCGCAACTTCTCGTTCCCATAGAAGGCATCGAACAGCGGTGGGAGATCCGTGACGATGTTCTTCAAAGTGATCTCCACCCGGTGAACAAGTGCTGCGCAATTGAAACAATACCATTCGAAACCATCGAGCTGGCCCGGCAGTCGCGGACCTTCGATGACGAGGCCGATCGAATCCGGAACCGGCCGTTGCGGCGAATGGCGCACGTGCGGAGGTAACAGAAAGACATCGCCCTCGCGGATGCGCACATCCTCGCTGCGCCCGCCGTCCATGATCTTGAGGATCATGTCTCCCGCAATCTGATAGAAGAACTCCTGAGCCGGATCATCGTGAAAATCGACGCGGCGGTTGCCGCCGCCGATCACCTGGATGACCAACCCGCTGGGCTCGTCGAACAGCAGGCGGTTGGACACGGGCGGCTTCAGGAGCGCGCGATGCTTTTCGATCCAGGCCTGAAAGTTGAAGGGCGGCGTGAACGTGGCCATTAGCGTTTCATCTCTTCGTCGAGGCACGAAATCGTACTGCTCACCTGGGTTCAATGGTCTTCTAGTTGAACTTGTGTGAGATCGTTTTGACGATCGTGTAATGCGAAAGCCCCTCGGCGCCGCCCTCCCGGCCATAACCGCTGTCCTTCACTCCCCCGAAAGGTGTCTCCGCCACGGAGGCTTCGAGGGTGTTGATGGAGAAGTTGCCCACTTGGACCTCTGCGGCCAGACGGTCGGCGGTGCTGGCGCAATTCGTGAAAGCATAGCCTGCGAGGCCGAAGGGCAGCGCGTTGGCTCTTGTCACGGCTTCATCCAGCGATGAGACGGGATCGATCAGGGCCACTGGGCCAAAAGGCTCTTCGCGCACGACCCGCGCGTCTGCGGGCAACTCCGCAAGCACGGTGGGGGCGAAGAAGTAACCCCGATCACGCAACCGCTCTCCTCCGGTGAGGAGCCGAGCGCCCTTTTTGCAGGCGTCCGTCACGAGAGCATCGAGCGCAGAGACGCGGCGGGCATGTGCGACCGGGCCCATTTGCACCCCTGGATCGAGGCCATCTCCCACCGTCACGCCGCGCGCCGTTTCCGCAAAGGCCGCGCAGAAGCGCTCATAGAGCGACTCCATGACATAGAACCGCGTGGGCGAAGTGCAGACCTGCCCCGCGTTCCGAAACTTACGCAGCGCCGACGTGACACCCGCGGCAACCGGATCGGCGTCTTCACAGACAATCACCGGCGCATGGCCACCGAGTTCCATGAGCACCGGAGTCATGTGCAGAGACGCCATCCCGGACAGATGCTTGCCGACAGCGGTGGATCCGGTGAACGCAATGAGGCGCACCTGATCCTGAGGAATGAGGTAGCCCGAGATCTCAGCGGGAACGCCGAAGACGAGATTCAGAACGCCCGGCGGCAAACCGGCGTCATGGAACGCCCGGGCAATGTGAATGGCGCCCCCCGGTGTCTCCTCCGCAGCCTTGATGATGATCGAGCATCCCGCGGCGAGCGCCCCGCCAATCTTGCGTGCGGGCTGGCTCATCGGAAAATTCCAGGGCGAGAAGGCCGCGACCGTACCGATCGGCTGATGCAGCACGAGATAGCGTATGTCGCGCGCGCTCGGGATCACGCGTCCGTAAAGCCGCACGCATTCCCCTGCATCCCATTCGAAAAACTCGCAGCCGCGGATGACTTCGGCGCGGCTTTCCGACAGCGGCTTTCCTTGCTCGAGGGTAATGGTGTACGCGATCTCCTCAATGCGCTCGCGCATCAGCGCTGCCGCCCGGCGGACAACGTCCGCGCGGATGGCCGGAGCCGTCTGGCTCCAAACCCGAAATCCGTCGGCGGCCGCATTCAAGGCGGCATCGAGATCCATGCGACTCGCGACCGGCACTTTGCCGATCTCCCGCTCATCGGCTGGGTTGAGGACGACCGCCGTCTCCTTTGTCTTTCTCCACTCCCCGCCGACATAGAGATGGAGTTCGGGATATCGCATGCAAGCCTCACGGAAAACACGCCCGCCCCAGGCAGCAGCAGAATAACGCCGCTCTGATATTCTTGAACAATAGGTTGATTTGATCTGGATATCGGGAATATAAATAGCAGCATGGTGCTGCTCTCCGACCGCCTCCTCATTCGAATTGGCTTGAGACACTTCCGTCTCGCCGTGGCTGTCGCGGAGCGGAGGAGCATCCTGAAGGCCGCCGCGGACCTCCATATCTCTCAGCCGACAGCGACGAAACTGTTGCAGGACCTCGAGCACGAGCTCGGCGCGCCTCTGTTTGCACGAAGCAATCGAGGTGTCGAGCCGAACGCGCTGGGCGAAGCGTTCGTCCTTCATGGGCGGCTGCTCCTTGCGCAGGCGGAGCACGCTGCGCAGGAAATTGCCGACCTTGCCACGGGCGCGGCTGGCCGGGTCACGGTCGGAACGCTGCTCAGTGCGTCTGCGGTACTCCTTCCCGGTGCGATCGTTTCGTTGAAGAACCAGCGACCGAACGTCATCGTGAAAGTCATCGAAGGGGCGAACAATCGTCTGCTCCCCATGCTTCGCAACGGTGAAGCGGATCTCCTGGTCGGCCGGCTTCTGGACGATCCGGACGACATCGATCAGCTGCCGCTTTATTCGGAGTACGTCACGGTGGTCGCAGGCCGATCGAACCCGCTGACGCGCGCTACGACTGTCAGCCTGGAACAACTCGTCGAATATCAATGGGTCCTTCCGCCACCGGAAACGACCCTGCGCAGACAGGTTGAAGCAGCGTTCAGAAAGGCCGGGTTCGCGCCGCCCCGGGTGGCGGTCGAGTCGGTCTCGCTGCTGACCAACCGCCAAATCCTGGCGCATAGCGATCTCCTGGGTGTCATGCCGCAGCTGGTCGCGGAACAGGAAGTCGCCTCCTTTGGTATCGCCCCGGTGCCAGTACCACTGGGTTTTATCCCAGGCGCCATCGGCATTTCGATCCGGCGCGGGACGCGTCTTGCGCCGGCGGCCGCCGCGCTGGTCGAACAACTGAAGCTGGTGGCGGGGCAGTTCGTTCCCGTGGTCTCACGCACTTGAGGGCCCTAGAGAACCAAGGGTTGCGTGAGGTCCTGCAATGTTCGGATCGCGCTGAAGGCGGTCAACGCTGACGTCGATGGATTGTCCGGGAGCGGCAGGCTTGTCATTTCCAGCTTGAAACCGCCCGCCGTGCTCTCGGCTTCGATGCGGTGGACATTGTGATGCAGGGCAGGGTCGGCAATGAGCCGCACTTCGGTGTGGTCGAGACCAAGCCCGGTCAGGGCGATGGTTGCGGCGACGTTTGCGTTGGCCGGAAAGTCGCACGCTGCTTCACGAGCCGTGCCTTGGAAAATCACACGTTCCTCGACGGCACTCAATTCGCTGGCCGGCACCTTCCACGCGCTGGGCGGCTTGCGTCCGGTATAGATCACCCGACGAAGCCCGGCAGCCCGGTGAGCCGCCAGCAGATCCATCCCGCCGATTGCGCCGGACAGCAGCCGCAGTCGCGTACTCCCGGAACGGGCACACTGGATAAGCCGCTCGCGCAGCTGATCGTCGGCGAGAGCGCCCGTCGATGCGATCGCGGTTTCGATTCCGCGGGTCAGGAGCTCCGGAACATGCGTCGCGACCGCGCCGTGGCTCGCCACCTCGAGAGCGAAATCGAACGGTCCTTGCAGAGCCTCCACGGAAGCGGCCACTTCGACGCCGGCAAGTTCGCGTCGCACCTCGTCTCCCCGCCCCTGCCTGACCACCACGCCGGCAATCAAGATTGCTTCGTTGTGAGCTACAGCTTTCGCCACCCAGTGCCCGAGCGCGCCATATCCAATCAGAAGCACGCGGGTGGGACGCAGCTCTTGCGAAGTGTCTCGCGCAGCTTTCATGAGCGGGGGTCGCATCGCCTCAACCTCGGGCTTTGGCCGCTGGCTCCAATTGAAGACCACAGGCGCGGAACGCCTCTTCCGTGGCGGCCTTCTCTTCGGGCGTAAGTTCCAGAAGAGGACGGCGCACGCGTCCACCGACCTGGCCCAACAGCTCCTGCCAATATTTTTGATGCGCGTGGTTCTTGCCCGGCGGCCGCGAGTCACGGAGCGCGCGTCGAACGGGATCGAGGCTGTCGCGCGCGGCCCGGGCGGCGGCGATATCGCCCGCGAACGCGAGATCGGTATACGCCTTCATCCGCCGATCGACTTTGGTCTGCATCAGGAATGGTGGGGTCGAGCAAAGATAGACCTGCCAGCCGAGCTCCACGATATTGTCGAACCACTCCTTTTCGGAGTTCGTGCTGACGATGAGCTGGTCACCAACGAGGGATGTCAGACGCGCGTACATCTCTCGGGGCACGCTGTACTTTATGCCCACGATATTGGGGAGCTCGGCAATTCGGGCGCACAGCTCCGGGCTCATCAGGTATCCGCTGTCCGGATG
Organism: Steroidobacteraceae bacterium; assembly: GCA_035276085.1. Classification (GTDB taxonomy): domain Bacteria; phylum Pseudomonadota; class Gammaproteobacteria; order Steroidobacterales; family Steroidobacteraceae; genus DATELY01. The sequence goes on from DATELY010000025.1 coordinate 12,919, forward strand.
GCTCCACATGGCCACGCCGATGTCCAGCACCTCGCTGATGTGCCGGTAATAGGCGAAGACCGTTTCGTCGGGCGGCTCCACGAAATGCAGCACCGGTGCGTGGACCACGATGAAGTCCGCACCCAGCGTCTGCGCATGCCGGCCCAGTTCCAGAACGACATCCAGATTCTGGTCGGAGCACGACAATATCGTTCCGGCTCGGTCGCGGCACGCCGCCACGGTCACCTCGAACTGCCGTTTGCGCTCCGGCAACGACATGGAAAAGAATTCACCCTGTTTGCCGCCGACGAAGAAGCCGTCGATGGCGAGGTCATCGATCCAATGATCGAGGTTCGAAAGGAACCCGGCTTCGTCCACGTCCCCCTTGGACGTGAACGGCGTCAGGGTGGCGGCCCAAATGCCGCGAAGGTGCTTGCGCGCATAGGACTTCGCCTCGGTCTTGAGGTAACGCATGATCGACTCGCAGTGTGTGGGCGTCTTGCCCAGCTTAAGACACCGCTGCTATTCGCCGCGAATGAAAGATCTGCGGATCGCTATCGGATACCGGAATAGCAGCAGGCATCGGTATCGCTCGGCACGGTGCACGCTGGCCCAACGCCCGCACAGGTGCCCGATATGAGCATGTAAAGAGAGCGGGACTCCTGTTCAGCGTTCGATGGCCGTGACTATCATCACCCGTCGCGAGCCCGCCACACGCTGGAAAACGATGGACCTCAAGAACATTTGTGCTTTTGTCACCGGTGCCAATGGCGGTATAGGTCGTCAATTCGTTCGTGAGCTGTTGAGCCGTGGCGCGCGGCGCGTGTATGCAGCGGATAGAGTCGCAGCCGTCACGGAAGCATTCAGTTCCGACCCGAAAGTGGTTCCCGTCAACCTTGATATTACGGACGAAGCGGCCGTGCTTCGGGCAGCTGACGAATTGCGCGATGTCCAGCTTCTGATCAACAACGCCGGCGTCAATCTAAGGGCCCCTTTCATTGCAGCACCTTCTCTCGCGGCTGCGCGTCGAGAAATGGAAACCAACTATTTCGGAACGCTGACCATGTGCCGCGCCTTCGCGCCAACGCTTGCCGCACACCAGGGCAAGGGCGGAAGTGCGATCGTCAACGTTGCTTCGATTCTGGGTAAGGTGACATTGCCCAACTTGGGTTCGTACTGCGCCAGCAAAGCCGCGCTGCTCCGCTTATCCGAGGGCGTGCGCGCGGAATTGGCGTCGCAAGACACGCGCGTTGTCCTGGTCCTTCCATGGGCTGTCGACACACCGATGAGCGGCCCGTTCCAGGGACAGAAAACGTCGGCCGCCGAGGTGGCGGCGTGCGCGCTCGACGGCGTCGTCAACGGTCTCGATGAGGTTCTGCTTCACGACTACACGTTCGAAGTCGAGAAGCGCCTCAGGCAGGATCCGAAGAGCCTCGAACGCGAGTTGGCAGCCACCTTTCGCAAAGCACCCTGACCTTCAGAATTACGGCTCTGATCGTCGAGCGCCGGACTCGCTGATCCAGTCGAGCATTGGGGTCGCGCAACATTTAGAAGTTCGGTTTTCGAAACACGGCAAAGGAACTCAACGTGGGCGTGTATCTCGAATACAGTCAGTCTGCCCTGGACGATGCCTATGACCAGACCCAATGGGCGCAAAATATGCAGCAGATCGTGGAAGGATATAGCGCGCAGAGCCAGCGATGCACCGCTCATCTGGGGCCGCCCTGCCGCCGTTCATACGGCGCACTTGATATAGAGCAACTGACTATCTTTCGCGCCGCCGCCGACAACGCACCGGTCCACATCTTCGTTCATGGTGGATCGTGGCGCTCGGGTAGCGCCGCCCAATACGCGTTTCCTGCCGAGGGATTTGTTGCCTCCGGCGTCCACTATGTCGTCTTGGATTTCTCGTCGATCCTCGATGTTGCCGGTGACTTGAGAGTGCTTGTGTCACAGGTGCGGCGCGCGATCGCGTGGACCTACAACAATGCCCGCTCCTTTGGCGGCGACCCGGAACGTTTGTACATTGGCGGGCATTCCTCGGGAGCGCATCTTGCGGCCGTCGCGCTCACAACTGACTGGAGCGAATGGAACATTCCCGGCAACATTCTCAAAGGCGGAGTGCTCGTGAGCGGAATGTACGACCTTCACCCTGTCCGCTTGTCTGCGCGCAGCCGCTTCGTTGCGTTCGATGCCGCAGTGACAGACGCTTTCAGTCCCTATCGACACGTGGACAAGCTCGAGGCACCTATCGTGGTGGCTTGGGGTACTCGCGAGTCGCCTGAATTCATCGCTCAGGGTCGATTCTTTGCTCGAACCGTGGCAAGCGCCGGCAAACCTGTAAGCACCTTTGTCGCCGAGGGCCTCAATCATTTCGAGATCATGAATCTCTTCGCTCGAGGGGGTCAGCTCTCACGGCTGTCTCTCGATCAGATCGGGCCATCGTAGCGGCCAAGTGCCGCGCTGTTGCCGCAAGCGCGACAGCGATCCACTTTCAATTCGACGGCAAGTCTCTCAAACTGACTGAATCAAACACACAGTTGCAGACCATGAGAAACAAAACAGCTCTAACCCTCGATGACGCACAGCGGGTGCTGGCAGCCGCGCTGGAGAAAGCAGCTCAAAAGCATTGGGCCGTCAGCATCGCGATCATGGATGACGGTGCAAACCTGCTGAGTTTCGCTCGCATGGATGGCGCAAAACTCGGGAGCGTAACCACAGCGATAGAAAAAGCGAGAACCGCTGTCCTCTTCGAACGGCCGACCAAAGGCCTGGAAGAAATCATCGCCAGCGGCAGAAATGCGATGTTGAACCTGCCGCACTCTGTGCCAATTCAAGGCGGCCTGCCGCTGATACACGAGACCACGATCGTCGGCGCGATCGGCGTCAGTGGCGTGACGTCGCCCGAAGATGAAGAGGTCGCGCGCGCGGGTGCTGCCGCACTCTAATGGAGGAGCGTAACAACTGATTCGGAAGTGCCCCCATCCTGTCCTTCTGATGGGCAGGGACGCACGAATGGCGCGGGCGCATGGATGCGCAGGAGCGGCCCCCGCTGTCGCAGGGGAAGGGACGCGTAAACGGCTATCGAAGCAATCGTTACGGTTCACGACCCCGAAGGGATGAAAGCGCGTAGCGCCTCTGACCAACCGCTAACCGCCAACCGCGTCTTTCATACAAGATCAAGAGCCCTGCGACCCACCGGCGTGTTCGCTAGGATGCATTGCCCCGACGAGGCTCATCGCCGGTATGTTCGAGCCAGCCGCCGCCCAGCGCACGATAGAGGTCGACGAGATTCGTCAGTCGTTGCAGACGCACCGAGACGAGTACGAGCTCGGCAGCGTAGAGGTCGGTCTGCGCCGTCAGCACGTCGAGGTAGCTGGCCTGGCCGTTCTTGTACAGCAGCTGCGCGAGATCGAGGCGACGACGCTCGGCCGCAGCGGAGCGTTCGAGCGAGACGATCTGATCGTTGAACGTGCCTCGTGCGGCAAGCCCGTCCGCCACTTCTCGAAACGCGCTCTGGATGGCCTTTTCATATTGCGCAATGCCGATCTGCTTGCGCACGTTTGCGGCATCGAGATTGGCGCGATTTGCACCCGCATCGAACATCGGCATGCTCACGGCGGGCGCCCACGACCATGCGCTCGAGCCGGCCTTGAACAAGCCGCTGAGTGCGGCACTCGCCGTGCCCGCACTGCCGGTCAATTGGATGCGTGGAAAGAACGCCGCGCGCGCCGCGCCGACATCGGCATTCGCCGAGCGCAGCAGCGCTTCCGCCTGGAGCACGTCGGGACGTCGACTCAACAGCGCCGACGGCAGGCCGGCAGGAATGTCTTCGAGCAGGTGTTGCTCGCCAAGTCGCAAACCCGGTTGCGTGGCCGCGGGAAGCGGCTGTCCGAGCAGCAGCGCGAGGCCATTCTCTGCCTGTGCGCGAGCGCGCAGCTGCGCTGCATGGTTGGCCTGCGCTTGCTCGACCACCGTTTCCGACTGACGGAGATCGAGCTCCGAGGCGGTACCCGTGTCGAATTGCAGCTTCACGATCTGGTATGAAGCGCGGGCCGTCTCGAGCGTTCGCTCCGTCACGTCGAGCAACTCATCGAACGCCAGCATCGAGAGGTATTGATCGGCAACCTGCGAGACGAGCAGGATCTCAGCGGCTCTGCGCCCTTCCATCGATGCAAAGTACTGCTCGAGCGCCGCGCGTCGAAGGCTGCGCAGCCTGCCGAACACATCGAGCTCCCAGCCAAGCGATGCGCCAACCGAGTACGAGCCTTCAGTGGTGGAACGTCCCTTGGGTGAGAGATCTGCCGGCGTACGCGATCGCGTGTGATCGGCGAATGCCGACACCTCCGGCAACAGCGCTGCGGACTGAATGCGAAACTCGGCTTGCAGCTCCTGCACCTTCAGTACGGCAACGTGCAGATCCCGGTTGTTCTGCAATGCAATCTCCACGAGCTGCTGCAGCCGCGGATCGGTGAGGAAGTCGCGCCAGCCGAGATCGGCCGCCGCCGCCGGCGAGTGATCGGTATCGGCCACGTTATTGCCGTAAGCCGGCCCGCGCGGGTAGGCCGACATCACCGGTGCATCAGGCCGCACATAGCGAGGATCGAGCGAGCACGCGGCTACCCACAGTGACGTGAGCGCCGCCACGGCGCAGCGTGAGCAGGAACGCGGAGGGCGGAACGTGAACGCCACTGGGTTGCCCTCAGTGTTGAGCCTGCTGCGATGCCAACATCGGAGCGGGAAGAACTTCAGGCGCGGGCTCGCCGGTACCCAGTCGCTTGCCGATGACGACGAAGAACATCGGAATCAGAAAGGTCGCGAGGAACGTCGCGCTCAGCATGCCGCCGATCACACCGGTGCCGATTGCGTTGCGGCTCGCCGAGCCTGCCCCGCTTGCCAGCGCAAGCGGCAACACACCGAGAATGAACGCCATCGAGGTCATCAGAATCGGACGCAAGCGCAAGTGCGCGGCTTCGATCGCTGCATCGATCAGGCTGCGTCCTTGCAGATGCAGGTTGCGCGCGAACTCCACGATCAGAATCGCGTTCTTCGCCGACAGACCGATGGTCGTGAGCAGGCCGACCTGAAAGTACACGTCATTCGACATGCCGACGGTCAGCGCGGCGGTGAGCGCGCCGAGCACACCGAGCGGCACGACGAGGATGACGGCCAACGGAATGAACCAGCTCTCGTACAGCGCCGCGAGGCTCAGAAACACAACCAGGATCGAGATGGCATAGAGGAGCGGTGCCTGCGAGCCGGAGAGCCGCTCCTGCAGCGACAGCCCCGTCCACTCATAGCCGACGCCTTGCGGCAGCTGAGCTGCAAGTCGATCCATTGCGGCCATGGCCTGCCCCGTGCTCCTGCCCGGCGCAGCCTGGCCCTGGATTTCGATGGACGATACGCCGTTGAAGCGCTCGAGCTTCGGCGAACCGTAGGTCCATCTGCCGGTCGCGAAGGCGGAGATCGGCACCATCGCGCCCTCCGCGTTGCGCACGTAGTGCCACCGCAGATCCTCGGGGACCATGCGGAACGGCTGGTCTGCCTGCACGTACACTTTCTTGATGCGGCCATCCGTATCGAGGAAGTTGTTGACGTAGCGCGAGCCCCACGCGATGGCGAACGATTGATCGATATCGCTCGGCACAACGCCGAGCGCGCTCGCTTTCTCGCGATCCACGTCGATCTTGAATGTCGGGTTGTCCTCCAGGCCATTTGCGCGCACGAGCGCGATGGACGGGTCATTCCGTGCACTCGCGAGCAACCGGTCGCGCGCGCGCATGAGGGCTTCATGTCCCACGCCGCCACGATCCTCCAACTCCAGATCGAAGCCCGACGCCGTACCGAGCTCGCGGATCGGCGGCGGATTCATGGGGATGACGATGGCCTCGCTATAGGACGCGAACCGCGATGCGATGCGCTGGATGAGTGCTTGCACGCCCAGGTCCGCCCCTTTGCGCTCGGACCAGTCTTTCAAGTGCACGAACACCATGCCCTGATTCTGTCCACGCCCTGCGTAGTTGTAGCCTACGATCTCGAAAGCCGCGTCCACCATGCGCGACTCTTGCTGCAGCAGGTAGTTGCTCACCTGATCGAGCGCAAGGCCGGTGCGGCCTTGCGTGCTGCCCGGCGGTCCCTGCACTTGTACGAGCAGGTAACCCTGATCTTCATCGGGCAGGAACGACGTCGGCAGGTGCAGAAACAGCATGGCAACCACACCGAGCGTCGCGCCATAGATCAGCAGCCAGCGGCCGGCGCGCGCGATGACATGGCGCACGCCGTGCAGATAGCGATCGCGGCCGTTCTCGAAGAGCCGGTTGAACGCAGCGAAGAAACCTCGTGCCGGCGGCGCGTGGCCTGCGCGCAGGAGCGTTGCGCACAGTGCCGGCGTCAGACTGAGTGCCACGAAGACGGACAGCGCCATCGCTGCAACGATGGTGAGCGAGAACTGGCGATAGATCGCGCCGACGGATCCCGTGGAGAACGCCATCGGGACGAACACTGCGGAAAGCACCACAGCGACACCGAGCAGCGCGCCGGTGATCTGACTCATCGCCTTGCCCGTTGCTTCGCGCGGTGACAGTTTCTCGTCCGCGATGAGGCGCTCGACGTTCTCCACGACGACGATGGCATCGTCGACCAGCAGGCCGATGGCGAGCACCAGCCCGAACATGGAGAGTGTGTTGATCGTGAATCCGGCTGCGGCCATCACGCCGAAGGTGCCGAGCAGGACCACCGGCACGGCAATCGTCGGCACGAGCGTCGCGCGGATGTTCTGCAGGAACAGATACATCACCAGGAACACGAGCGCGACGCCCTCGAAGAGGGTTTTCACGACCTCGGCAATCGACACTCGCACGAAAGGCGTCGTGTCGTAGGGATAGACGACACGCAAGCCCGGTGGGAAGTACTTCGACAGCTCAGCGATGCGTGCCCGCACCGCATCGGCCGTAGCGAGCGCATTGGCACCGGTCGCGAGCTGAATTCCGATTCCCGAGGCTGGCTCGCCGTTGTACTTGCTGTCGACGTTGAAGTTCTCCGCACCGAGCTCCACGCGCGCTACATCGCGCAGATGCACCTGCGAGCCATCGGGATTCGCCTTGAGCAGGATGCGGCCGAACTCCTCCGGCGTGCGCAAGAGCGTTGCCTCGGTGATCGAGGCCGTGAGCCGCTGCGAGGCAGGTGCAGGCGTTCCACCCAGTTGTCCGCCCGAGATCTGCACGTTCTGGCTCTGCAGAGCGGTCGTGACGTCGATGGGTGTGAGCGCGAAGCTGTCGAGCTTGTTCGCGTCCAGCCAGATGCGCATCGCGTACTGCGTGCCGAACACGTTGATGTTGCCGACGCCATTGAGCCGGCTGACCGGATCCTGCACGTGGGACACGATGTAGTCCGCTATATCGAACCTCGTCATGCTCCGGTCGGAGGAAACGAACGCCGCCATCAGCAGCAGCGACGTGCTCGATTTGGTGACACGAATACCCGACTGTTGCACTTGGGCGGGCAAGAGCGGCGCGGCGAGCTGCAGTTTGTTCTGGACCTGCACCTGGGCGATGTCGGGGTCCGTGCCGGGCTCGAAGGTGAGCGTCGTCGTGGACTGGCCGTTGTCATCGCTCGTGGAGGACAGGTAGAGCAGATGATCGATGCCGTTCATCTGCTGCTCGATGATCTGGACGACCGTGTTCTCGACCGTCGCCGCCGCCGCTCCGGGATAGGTCGTGGTGATCTGGATCGACGGCGGCGCGATCTTCGGATACTGCTCGATCGGCAGCCGCACGATCGCGAGCGCACCGGCCAGCATGATCAGGATCGCGATGACGATCGCGAAAATCGGACGGGCGATGAAGAAGCGAGCCATCGTGTTATCGCTCAACTCAGGTAGGTTGCGCCGGCAGGTTGCGCGCGAGCCGCTGCGTCGATGGCGCGGCAACCGCGCTCACAGCCATTCCCGGTTGCACTCGCTGCACGCCCGACACGATCACACGGTCGCCATCCTGCAAGCCGCTTTCTACGACCCACTGGTCGCCGAACGTGCGTGCAGCGTCGATGGTCCGCTGTGAGACCTTGTTGTCCGCGCCCACGACCAGCACCGTTGCCCTGCCGGTGCGATCGTGCGTGACGCCTTGCTGCGGAACGAGCATGGCGTGATCGCTCGTGCCCTGATCGATGGCAGCCCGCACGAACATGCCCGGAAGGAGCACGTGATCGGGATTGGGAAACAGGGCGCGCACCGTCACGGTGCCCGTGCCGCGATCGACACTGATATCGGTGAACTGCAGCGTGCCGGTGCTCGTGTACGTCGTACCGTCTTCCAGGATGAGCCGCACCTTGGCCTGCTCCGGACCATTGAGCTTGATCCGCCCGCTTGCGACCTGTTGTCGCAGTTGCAGTCCTTCGACGCTCGTCTGATTGAGGTCCACGTAGATCGGATCGATCTGTTGCACGCTGGCCATGAGCGTGGCGGCGCCAGCCTGCACGTACGCACCCTGTGTGACGAGCGCTGCGCCGATGCGTCCGCTGATCGGTGAGACGACATCCGTGTAGCCGAGGTTGATCCTTGCGGTGCGGACGGCGGCTATGCCAGCGGCGACATCGGCCGCGGCCTGATCTCGTGCTGCGACTGCATTGATGTACGTCTGCTTGCTGATGGCGTTGCCGTCCACGAGCACCTTGTCGCGCTCCGCCTGGACGCTGGTCGACTCGAACGTCGCGCGCGCGCGTGCGAGCTGCGCCTGCGCGCTCTGCAGCGCCGCTCCATACGGCTCGGGATCGATCTGATACAGGCGCTCATCGCCCCGGACATCGCTGCCTTCCTCGAACTCGCGGCGCCGCACGATACCGTCGACGCGCGCCCGCACCTCCGCGACGAGATAGGCGGATGTGCGGCCCGGCAGCTCGGTCGTGACCGGCACCGATTGAGGGTGAACGGTGACTACGGTGACAGCAGGCGGCGAGGCAGCCGCGGGTTGGGCGCGCGAACTGCATCCACTCATTGCGGCGCCGACCGTGATCAGCACCATCAGCACGAATGCGTCGCGCGCTTCGAGCACATTCACGTTCGGCTTTGCATCCATGGGACCTCGCGTTCAACAGGTGTCGCGATGCGCGATGGGATGCAGTCGATCACGTCGCTCACGCAGCAGCGTTACCTGTCAGCGCGCGCGCATTTCAGACGAAACGCTGACTGCGCGCATCGGGTGAGCTCACGGGCATGCAGTCGATGTGCCGATCGCGTCCACCTTGAAGTTGCATGCCTGGACTGCATCGGCATACAGCCGCGCTGAACTGTCGGGCCGTATGGGCAGCACGATCCTCCACGCCTGGGTTGGGTGCTGAACAGCCCAATAGAGAGAACCGAGCCCGGCGCGGGACATGCGAACGCTCGAGCGGATATCTGCCGGCTCGCGACTGCCAGTGACCGAAATGGACTGCGTCTCTTGGGGGTCGACGCGTATCGACACGATGCGTGCATCATGGCGCATCGTCTCGATCACCTCCCCACACCGGTCATCCGGTCCCGGCCCACTGAGATCCACGACGATCACCGATTCGTTGTCTGGCCGCACCCACTTCAACTGATAGCCGACCTGGTTGCTCAGCAGCGAACTCACGAATCCTGGATCTTCCGGATTAGGGACATCCGGCGTGAGCTCGATCATCAGGCGCATGGAGCAACGAGGCGATGAGGCCGCAGACGCCGAGGCGCTGCTGAGTGCAGTGAGGCAGACAAGCGCGATCGCCGTGATCAGCAGTGCAACGGCAGAGGAGAGGCATCGGTATGCTTTCATGGCTGTCTCCGCGAACATCGTCGAAAGCAGGATGCGGAGAGCGTGAAAGATGTGTGTAGCGACGGTATGTCGCTGTCGGACGGCCCTGTTTCAAATGAAAAAAAGAGCGCGCACGTGAGCTTGTCTGGCAAATACAGGCGCCCCCACCCTCCCCCGCTGCGCAGGGGAGGGGACGCAACGCAGTTTGCGAACACCAGGAGGGCGACAGCCTCTCGCCATCGTCACTTCACGCTGTAGCCGCGCGCATCCAGGCATGCCGCTTGAGCACGCATGTAGTCCGCCCGCCTCTGAGCTGCTGCGTCGACCGGCACACCGCCCCCAGATGCCGTCGGATCGTAGCCAGTCGCCAGCACAGCGGAGCGATGGCATTCGTAACGATCTTGCGCCTGCTGCTCGGTGGACTGCCCGTTCCTCGGGTACACGAAGATCGAATTGCTTTGCGGTGCCTCGGTAGTGCCACCGTTTTCGATGCCTGTGGGCGGGCTCACGACCTGGTACTGATTCTCGCCGGGAATCCAGGTGTAGTACGTGTCGTCGGCGTAGTAGTACGGCACGCCACCCCACCACACGGTGGAGTAGAACGGCGGCAGCACCGGTACGAATGCGCCGATGGGCGCTCCGATCACAACCGCGAAGCCGCCATTGCGGCGATACCACTCACCTCCGTGGTAGAAAAAGTCATTACCGCCATAACGAATCGTGTAGGCACCTCGCGGGATGCCGCGCACGGCGTAGCCGGGAGCGTGATAGTACTGGTTGTGCGCAAACCGGCTGTCGAAGTGCATGTGCGCCAAGCCACCGTAGACTCGTCCATCCTGATACTCGGCGTGCGCCGCCGAAGAGACGGCAAGTGCGGCCGCGACGATGAGCGCCGGCACGACGTACTTCAGCGCCGCAACCCTACGTGTCATCTCGAAGATAAAAGTGTGCATCGCAATCACCTCACGCTATAGCCGCGTGCCTCCAGGCAGGCACTCACTGCGCGGCGAAACTCTGCCGCCCTGCGCTCGAGCATCGTTGTCTGTGCCTGACTGAGATCAGCCTGAGCCTGCAAGCGCGCGAGTTCCTCATCGTGCTCTGCGGAGATTCCGCCGATCGCAGCTCCCGCCAGGCCCCCGAGCAGCGCACCGCGTCCGGCCTCCCATGGTCTGGACACGGCAGCGCCCAGAGCTGCTCCGGCGATCGCACCGGCACCCACCTGCGCGCCCGATGGTGGGCCTCCGGCAACGATCTGCATCCGTTGATGCGGCGGCACGTTCGGCTCGCTCGGATCGAAGCCCGTCTGCTGCACGGCCCAGGCGCTGCACTCGTACTTGTCACGGCCCTGCTGTTCGGCCGAGAGCGCGCGACCTGCGGATGGATAGAAGTACACGTTCGTGTCCAGGGTCGGGGGCTCGCTCGCCAGCGGTGCCTCGATGGGTTCCGTTGCGCAACCGCATAGGACGGAAGTCGTCATCAACAGCATCAGCGGCACGGTGGTGTTCATGGCATCGCCTCTTGCATTCGACAGCGAGCATCCGTCCCATTTGCTTCCTTTCGGTTGCGCGGCGCGTCGGGCGAGTTACCGATGAAACTCATCTCCGCCATGTCGCTCGACGATCGCGCCCTTGCCCAGCGATAGAGCACGAGGATCAGGTGCTGCGGCGGCGGCCCCCCCAGCCGCCGCGGCCCAGGACGCACTGGCGGCGTCAACCATTGACGCTGTTCCTCGCGTCCGCGATGGCGGCGTGTATCTGCGGTTTGGCAGATGCAACCGCGTTGCGCACACACGTGCCGCCGTCCATCTCGAACGGATCAATGGCTGCGCAAGTCTTGCGAGCAGCCTTGGCAACGCTGTCCTTGAGCTGCGCGACACCGGCGCTCGAGGTGAGCGTCGCGGCATCGGCCGTGACTAGCGCTGTGGCGGTGACCTGCTTGATTGGCATACCGGTCTGATCGTCGCGGCCGATGTTTTTGCTCGTAGGCGCGGAGATCGTGATCTCATCGGGCCCGCTGCCATGCGCCTGAGCGCTCATGACGGGAAGCGCCGCGATGGCGAGCGCCGTCGCCAGATTGCTGCGCCACGTGCTGGTACGAATCGAAGTCGTCGCGGTAATCATTGTCGTCTCCTCTCAGTCGGGGACGGCCCATGTGCCGTCAGCGCCGATCCTGTGCGCACGAATGCACCGGTTGATTGCAAAATCGACTCGATCCGTTTCAGCTGTGACTGCAGAGTGGCCGAAAGTGCGCAGGCGCTCCTATCGGCACGGAAGACATGACTTCCTGGCTGTGTCGCCAGGTCACAAATACTTCTCGAGCGGGAATAGGCCGTAGAAGGTCGAGGCCATACGCCGCCCGACGGATACGCCCGGCTCGTGGCCGCTCTCTTGTTCGGTGGCATCCTGCAGCGTGACCCACCGCGTACTGCCGCCATGGAGCTCGACGCGCCAACTGTTCTGTAGCGATAAGTTCTCTTCGATCGCCGCAGCCACCTGACTCGCAAGCTCGGGGCTGTCGATCAGGAGCGCGGTTTCCGTGTTCAGGAACGCCGAGCGCAAATTGACGTTGAAGGAGCCGATGTAGACGTAGCGTCGATCGAACACGGCCGATTTCGAATGCAGGCCGAAGCGCGTGGTGGCCGAGCAATGCCGGGCCACAGCGATCAAGTGTCTGCACGAGGGTGCATCGGGCCGTAGCTCATGGAGCTCGATGCCTGCGCGGAGCATCTGTTTACGTCGTCGTGCGTAGCCCGAATGATTCGTGGTGAGGTCATTGGAAGCGAGCGAGTTGGTGAGCGCGCGCACGCGCACACCCGCCTCATGAGATTGCGCGAACAGTCCCAAGGCGCGGCCGCCCAGAATGAAGTACGCCGATTCGATCAACACCTCGTCCTTGGCTTGTTGCATGAGATGACCGAGCGCAGTGGCCACTGCCTGTGTCTGCCGGGAGTCCTCCAACGCCTGCGGCGGCGTATCGCTGACGAGCTGCGCGGACGCCCACACGAGATCCGCAAGCGTCGATTCCCAGTACCTGCGCGCCTCATCGCTGCCATGAGCTGGCCCATAGCCGAGGTCGGCAAGACGTTGGGTCGCCTCATCGAGCCGAATACGCGCCGACGTCAGTTGCGAGTCGACCAGGCCCTGCTTGCTGATCTGCTGGATCGGCACGGCCCATTCACTGTTCCAGAACGTCTCGAAGGCTCGACCGACCTGTGGCACGACAGGACCTGCCGCAAGCACATCGCGATCGCGGAAGTTCAGCTCCCCGCTCGCATCGAAATACTCATCGCCGATATTGCGCCCGCCGACGATCGTTGCCGCGCCGTCCACGGTGAACGACTTGTTGTGCATCCGTCGGTTGAGCTTCGTGAAGCTGCGCGCGAACGAGAACAATCGCGCCGTGCCCTTGCGACCCGGTACCGGGTTGTAGAGACGAATCTCGATCTGCGGATGTGCGTCGAGCCACGCAAGCTGCGCGTCGCGACTCGCAACATTGATGTCATCGAGCAGGATGCGCACGCGCACGCCGCGATCCGCTGCGGCCAGCAGACGACTCGCCAGGTAGCGACCGGTGTCGTCGCTGTTCCAGATGTAGTACTGCGCATCGATCGTACGCTCGGCGCTCTCGATCAGTGCCGCTCGCGCCAGGAATGCCTGCTTGCCGGAATCGAGAACGAGAAAGCCGGAACGTCCTGGAAAGCCCGCGCCTCGATCCGCAGAACTGCGCACGAGGTACGGCTCGTCTGCCGCGCCGGCGCCATGCGACTCGATGCCCGCCGCCAAGGCTGTGCCAACGACACACCACGAGATGAGCCAGAGCAGCGACCCGAGGCGGCCCGCGCGGGCACGACGTGAACCGACCGGCCTCACCTTCACGGTGTCCTCGGGCAGCATGAATGGATGCAAGAGCAAGGGTGCTCACATCCAGTGAGCGGATCGGTCAGAGGTCGTGGCCGCTGCCCTGCTCGCGTTGCTGCGATTGCAGCGCGCGCTGCCGTAGCGGCGCTATCAAGAAAGCGCATCGCGACAGATGAGAATAGTTCTCGTCTCAATGGAGTCGGGAAATGTTTCAAACTGCCGGGGAAGAAGTCCGCTTTTTCCAACCATGCAAGGGGCAAGGACGCGCGGCATTCACCTGAATCAGACAGTTACCCGCGCCCCGATCAGACAACCCCTGAAATTTCGCGATGTGAAGTTAAATCGACAGTGGGGCGCGCAGTCAGGGGATATGTTCATGCCCGCGTCGTCGTAAGCGCTGCCCGCGGGATCCGGGAATTCCTTGAGGCGGGCACGGCGCGCTCCACCATCAACGCGACGTGCCGTGCTCAATCCGAACGACACCATCCAAGTCCCCCGCTTTCATCCGCGTACCCCGCCGGGCCGTCCGCTCGAGGTGGGTTGGGGACGAGAGTTCGCGCGCTGGGTGTGGGGTTTGTTCGTTCTGCCGCCTGCGCTGGCGCAGCCGTGGCCGCAGTGGATGCATCGCTTCGCGAAAACGCCTGCCTTCGCCCTCGCGCGCCAGCTGAAGGTATCCAATCCTCGCAGCCTGATGTCGTGGTTCCTCAGCCTCACGCTGGTGAACCCGCCACAAGTCCAATGGCTCGCACCACCCAGCAGCAACGCGCGTCCGCCAGCATTGCCTGTGCTCTTGCATCGCGCCGCTTATCCCTACGTGATGCCGGTTGCCTGGGCGACATCGGAACGGCTGGAACGGTATTCGCTGGCGCTCAGTCGCGCGTTCTCGAACCTGCACGCCACGGTCCGTTACGCGATTGCGGCGATCGTGTTCGTGCTCTTCATCGTTGCGACCACAACACCTCTGAATCTCCACGAGCAATTGATCGTGCTCGTCGGCATGTGGGGCCTGTCGATGCTCGTGCGGCAGCTGTCGGGTTACGGCCCTGCCATCGTGCTGATGGCCATCTCGGTGCTCGCCTCGTCGCGCTACATCTGGTGGCGTCTCACGCAGACGATGGATCTCAATTCCGGCTTCGAGATGTTCCTCGGTGTCGGTCTGCTCATCGCGGAGTGCTACACGTGGCTCGTGCTGGTGTTCGGTTACATCCAGAACGCGCGTCCGTTGCGCCGCAAGCCCGCACCGTTGCCGTCCGATCGCAGCACGTGGCCGACGGTCGACATTTACGTTCCGACCTACAACGAGCCCTTGAAGGTGGTGAAACCCACCGTGCTCGCGGCGCTGAACCTCGACTGGCCCGCGGACAAGCTCAACATCTACATCCTGGATGACGGCAAGCGAGCGGAGTTTCGCGAGTTCGCACAGCAGTGCGGCGCGCACTACATCATCCGCGGCAACAACGCGCACGCCAAAGCCGGCAACTTGAATCACGCGATGAAGCTCACGAAGGGCGACTTCATCGCCATCTTCGATTGCGATCACATCCCCGTGCGCTCGTTTCTGACGACGACGATGGGCTGGTTCCTGCGCGATCCGAAGTGCGCAATGATGCAGACGCCGCACCACTTCTTCTCGCCCGATCCGTTCGAGCGCAACCTCGGCACGTTCCGTCGCGTGCCCAACGAAGGCAACTTGTTCTACGGCCTGATCCAGGACGGCAACGATCTGTGGAACGCGACGTTCTTCTGCGGCTCATGCGCAGTGATTCGCCGCGGGCCGCTCGAGGAGATCGGCGGCATTGCCGTCGAGACGGTGACCGAGGATGCGCATACCGCGCTCAAGCTCCATCGCCGCGGCTATCACACGGCGTATTTGCGCCAGGTGCTCGCCGGCGGGCTCGCAACGGAAAGCCTGTCGGGCCACATCGGTCAGCGCATCCGCTGGGCGCGCGGCATGGCGCAGATCTTCCGACTGGACAATCCGTTCCTCGGCAAGGGACTCAGCTTCTTCCAGCGCCTCTGCTATTCCAACTCGATGCTGCATTACTTCGGCGGCATCCCCCGCCTGATCTTCCTCACCGCACCGCTCGCCTATCTGTACTTCGAATTTCATGTCATCAATGCCGCGGCCGTGACGCTCGCCGCGTACTCGATTCCGCATCTCGTGCAATCGAGCCTCGCGAACTCGCATCTGCAAGGCCGCTTCCGGCATTCGTTCTGGAACGAAGCGTACGAGTCGGTACTGTCCTGGTACATCGCACTGCCGACGACGATTGCGCTGATCAACCCGCGTCTCGGCAAGTTCAACGTCACGGCCAAGGGCGGGCTCGTCGAGCACGACTTCTTCGACTGGCGCATCTCCGCGCCGTATCTCGTGCTCGTCACGCTCAATATCGTCGGCGCACTCATCGCGATCCCGCGCATGCTGTTCTGGAACTCGTTCGAAGCCGACACGGTGGCGATCAACCTGATCTGGACGCTGTTCAATCTCACGTTGCTCGGTGCCGTACTGGGTGTGGCGGCCGAAACCCGCCAGGTACGCGGCGCGCATCGGGTCATCAAGTCCATACCCGCGGCACTGCATACGGGGGACGGCCGCATCCTGCCCTGCGAGACGGAGGACTTCTCCATGGGCGGTCTGGGCTTGAAGACGTACGCCGAGCATGGACTCGCGCGGGGCGCCCGCGTGCAGGTCGGATTGCAGCAGGAAGGCGTCGAGTATCGATTCGCGGCCGACATCGTCGTGCTGCGTACCGATCACATCGGCGTCCGGCTGCAGGACATGTCGATCGAAGAAGAGCGCGACTACGTGCGCTGCACGTTCGCCGCACCGAATGCCTGGGGCGACTGGGACAAGAACGCACAACCGGATCGACCGCTGTCGAGCTTTGCGGAAGTGTTCTCCTTCGGCGCAACCGGCTATCTGCGCCTGTTCGAGAGCATCTACACCGGCATCGCCTCATGGCTGCGGCGCGAACCACGGGCGGGCGTGGCGAACTGAGGAGGGATCCATGGGACTGTGGAGCGCTTACTTCTTTGCCAAGCTGCTGCTGTACGCGGGCGGCTTCATCGGGTTCAACGTCTGGCTGAACCTCGCCTTTGCGATCTTCACCGCGCTGCCGCCGCAGAATCCACGTCAACGGTTTGCGAAGAACGTGATTGCGGTGCCGCTGGCGATCCTGCTGCTGTATCACGACTCCTGGCTGCCGCCGATTGCACGCGTGCTGTCGCAGGCGCATGCGCTGTCATCGTTCACGCTGCCCTATGTGCTCGAGCTGCTCGGCCGCTTCATCAACTGGAAGGTCATCGCCGCGCTCGCGGTCATGGGCTTCATCTATGCGCTGGCGCGCCGCAAGCTGCGACTGAGCACGTTCGTTTTCATCGCGATCATCGGCGTCATGGTCGCACCGGAAGGTGGCTCGGTGCTGCAGCCGAGCGTGGCCGGCAGCTCGATGCCGGCGGCCGGCGCAGCACGACCTCAAATCGATGCCCGGAACATGCGGGCCGACGCGCTCAATACGTTGCTGACGCGATTCAACGCGCAGGAGCAACAGCGTCAGGTGCGCTTCCAGGCACCCGCCGCTGACGATGAGCCCTTCGACATCCTGCTGCTGCACGTGTGCTCGCTGTCCTGGGATGACTTGCAAGCGGCGCATGCCGAGAACGATCCACTCTTCAAGCGCTTCGACATTCAGTTCTCGCAGTTCAACTCCGCGGCGAGCTACAGCGGTCCCGCGGCCTTGCGGCTCTTGCGCGGCAACTGCGGCGCGACCGACCACAAGCAACTCTACGAGCCGGCCAATCGCGAATGCCTCGTGATCGATGGTTTGCAAGACGCAGGCTTCGAGCCGCACTGGCTGATGAATCACGACGGCCACTTCGGCAACTTCTTCGCCGACGTGCGCGATCGCGCGGGCTTTCCCGCGACGCCGGACGATTCAACAGCGGCCACGGTTGCACAGCATGCGTTCGATGGCTCGCCGATCTACGACGACTACTCGACCTTGTCGCGCTGGTGGGCAACGCGCAGCGTCAACCCGGCGCCACGCGTCGTGCTCTACTACAACACGATCAGTCTGCACGATGGCAATCGTGTCAATGGCAAGGCCGATTCTTCGTATGCGGCAAGGCTGGCCCAATTCACGACCGGGGTGGGCCGCTTCCTGGACGACCTGCAGCGCTCGGGCCGCCGTGTGGTCGTCGTCTTCATCCCGGAACACGGCGCGGCGTTGCGGGGCGATCGCAAGCAGATCCCAGGATTGCGCGAGATTCCGACACCCGCCATCACTCGTGTGCCCGTGGGTGTCATGCTCGTCAACGCCTCTCGCAACGCGCAGACGCCATCGCAGCGAGTGGAAACGCCGACGAGCTACCTGGCCGTGAATGAATTGTTGTCGCGCTTCCTCACCGACAATCCATTCGCGAAATCCAACCTGACGCTCTCGACATACACACAAGGATTGCCGCAAACCGATTTCGTCGCGGAGAACGACGGCACGGTGATGATGGGAATCGGCGCCCAGTACATGATGCGCACGCCGGATGGGGCGTGGTCGGGATGGAACTAGTGAACCGTAACGATTGCTTCGATAGTCGTTCACAGGATGGGGGCACCAGCATGTCACGGCGCAATCACAGCGCCGTCTGCGTCCCGATCTCCAGCGTGCGGTGCGCCGGCAGTCCAAAATAGGCGGGCGCCATTTGGCTGTTGCGACTCATGAACCCAAACAGCCGCTTGCGCCATTTCGACATGCCGCTCCGTGACGTGACGAGCGCCGTCTCGCGGCCAACGACGTAGATCGTTTCCGCGGGACGGTATTCCACGCCATGGGCTTCCGCCGCCTTCAGCGCCCGCAACACGCTCGGCTGTTGCATGAATCCGTGCCGGACCACGACGCGTAGCAAGCCTGGAGCCAGTTCTTCGACCTGGACGCATTCCTCGGGGGCCAGCCTCGGGACCTCCGCACTCACGAAGGTCAGCAAGATGGTTCTGCCATGAAGCGCGCCATAGAAGCGCAGGCTTTGCGTCACGGCCCGTGGAATGCCGCTGGCCTCGCTCGCCAGGAACACTGCCGTACCGGGCACGCGCTGCGGCGGATGCTCCTTCATCCCCTGCAGGAACTCCTCTGTGGTGACTTGCTCACGCGCGACGGTCCAGTTCAGCGAGCGACGTCCTTCGTGCCATGTCGTCATCAAGCTGAAGATGATGACGGCCGCGGCCACCGGCAGCCAGCCGCCGTCGCCAAACTTCAGCAGGTTCGAGCTGAAGAACGCCAGGTCGATGACAGTGATCAAGGCAAAGACGGAGAGCGTGACGATGCGACGCTTCTTCTGCGTGATGTAGCCGAGCATGTCCACCATGATGCCGGCCAGGAGCATCGTGCTGGATACTGCGATGCCGTACGCGCCCGCGAGTCCCTCCGAGGACTTGAAGATGAGCACCAGCCCCACGGTGCCGATCAGCAACACCATGTTTACGACGGGCACATAGACCTGGCCCATTTCCTTTTCGGATGAGTGCTGGATGCGCACTCTGGGCAAGTAGCCCAGATGGAGGGCTTGCGAGGTAACGGAGAACACACCGGAGATCACCGCTTGCGATGCGATGATCGTCGCCGCCGTCGCGAGCAGGATGAGCACCGGCAGCAGCCAGGTCGGCGCCAGCAGATAGAACGGATTGTCGATGGCGGCGGGATTGCTCAGGACGAGCGCGCCCTGCCCGAGATAGTTCAACGTCAGCGCCGGGAGCACGAGTTGAAACCACGCGGCGCGAATGGGCATGGCGCCGAAGTGCCCCATGTCCGCATACAGCGCTTCGCCGCCTGTCACGGCGAGGAATACAGCGGAAAGCGCGACGAACCCTTGCACGCCGTTCGCCATGAAGAACGAGATCGCATAGTAAGGATTGAGCGCCTGCAGGATCGTCGGATTGCTCGCGATCTGCGCGATGCCGAGCGCCGCGAGGGCCACGAACCATGCAACGATGATGGGTCCGAAGATGCGGCCCACCGCGCCGGTGCCATGCTTCTGTACGACGAACAACAGAACGAGCACGACGACGGTAATGGGCACCACGAAGTGGTGCAGCTCGGGCGCCGCAACAGCCAACCCTTCGACGGCGCTCAAGACCGAGATTGCAGGTGTCAGAAAGCCATCGCCGAAGAACAACGCGGCTCCCAGCACACCCATTGTCGCGATCGGTGACCACAGGCGCCAATTGCGTGTAACCCCGCCCAGCAGCGTACTGAGTGCGAGCACGCCGCCTTCGCCGCGATTGTCCCAGCGCAACATGATCGCGACGTACTTGACCGAGATCACCAGAATGAGCGACCAGAAGATCAGAGATAGCAGCCCGAACACATTGGCAGGTGTGGGCGTGATCCCGTGTGCGCCGGAGAAGCACGTTCGGAACGCATACAGGGGACTCGTGCCGATATCGCCGAATACGACGCCCAGTGCGGCGATCGCCGGTCCACGAATGCCGCTCGGCAAGTAATCGAGCCAGCGGTTTCGATCGGCGGCAACGGATGTAACGACGCTCACGACCTACTGGGCGCCATGCAACGCGCCTCTCTGGCAGCGATTTGGAGGTTCAGCATACGAGTCGTCGTGTGAGCGAGATGTGAGTTTTTCTCCGGAGGTACCCGCACTGCATCGACCGGCTCGTCAAATGCGTGTGAGTCCTGAGCGCTCGGAGCTTTTTTTCTCACAGCACAGTCACACCTCCACTCCTACAGTCAGTGCAGTCATCGCGGGCCGGAGAAGGGCTGTGGAAGTCGAAGTCATCGTTGCGACGTTGCTGCTCATCGCGGTGACGTGGGGGCTCTACTGGCTGATCGCCAAGCTGGAGCCACGCCAATGAGCGTCATGGACTGGGCCGGGCTGATCCTGGCGATTGCGCTCGCGGCTTATCTGATCGTGGCACTGCTCTTTCCGGAGAAGTTCGAGTGAACACGCTCGGCATCTTCCAGATCATCCTGTACGTTGGCGTGCTGGTTGCCCTCGCAAAGCCACTGGGCACGTACATGGCGGCGGTCTATTCCGGTGAGCGCACGTTCCTCACGCCGCTGTCTGGCCGCCTCGAGCGCGTCATCTACACAGTGGCGGGTGTCGACGCGAACGCGGAATCGAACTGGAAGCGCTATGCCGGGGCCACGTTCCTGGTCAACTTCATCGGACTGATCGTCGTGTACCTGCTGCAGCGCTTGCAGCATGTGCTGCCGCTCAATCCGGAAGGACTGGCAGCCGTTTCTCCCGATTCGTCGTTCAACACCGCAGTGAGTTTCGTCACCAACACCAACTGGCAGGGCTACGGCGGTGAGACCACGATGAGTTATCTCACCCAGATGCTGGGCCTGACTGTGCAGAACTTTCTCTCGGCAGCCTCGGGCATGGCGGTGCTGGTGGCATTGATTCGCGGCTTCGCGCGCAGGAAGGCGACCGAGGTCGGCAATTTCTACGTCGACCTCACGCGCAGCACGCTCTACATCCTGCTGCCGCTATCGCTGATTCTGGCGATCCTGCTGGTCTCGCAAGGCGTCGTACAGAGTTTTACGCCTTACAGGAGCGTGGCTCTGATCGAGCCCTTCACGCTGCAAACGCCCGTGAAAGATGCGGCCGGCAGTGCGCTCGTCGATGCCGCCGGCAATCCCGTCATGAAAGTGGAGCAAGTGACTCAGCAAACGATTCCGCTCGGGCCGGCTGCGAGTCAGGTTGCGATCAAGCAGCTCGGGACGAATGGCGGCGGATTCTTCAACGTGAACTCCGCGCATCCGCTCGAGAATCCCACGCCGCTGACGAACTTCCTCGAGGTGATTTCGATCCTGCTGATTCCAGGTGCACTCTGTTACACGTTCGGGCGGATGGTCGGCGATACGCGTCAGGGATGGGCCATTCTCATCGCGATGCTCCTGCTTCTCGTGCCGTTGATCTTCGGCGCGTACGTCGCCGAGCAAAGCGGCAATCCGCACCTCACAGACGCTGGCGCCGATCAGGCGTACTCGCCGCTGCAGTCCGGCGGCAACATGGAAGGCAAGGAGGTGCGCTTCGGCGTTGCGAACTCCGCGCTCTGGGCCGCCACGACGACCGCTGCTTCGAACGGCTCGGTGAACGCAATGCACGACTCCTTTACGCCGCTGGGTGGCCTCGTGCCGATGTGGCTCATGCAATTGGGCGAAGTCGTGTTCGGCGGGGTCGGTAGCGGCCTGTACGGCATGCTGATGTTCGCGCTCGTCGCGGTCTTCATCGCGGGTCTGATGGTCGGCCGCACACCGGAATACCTGGGCAAGAAGATAGAAGCGTACGAAGTAAAAATGGCATCGCTCGTGCTGCTGATTCCGTGCATTACCGTGCTGGTTGGCACCGCGCTTGCGAGTGTCATACCGGCAGGCACGGGCAGCGTTGCCAATCCGGGGGTGCATGGTTTCTCGGAGATGCTGTACGCGTTCTCATCTGCAGGTAATAACAACGGCAGTGCCTTTGCGGGACTCTCGGCAAACACACCCTTCTACAACGTCTCCCTGGCTGTCGCGATGTGGATCTCGCGCTACTGGGTCATGCTTCCCGTGCTCGCCGTTGCGGGAAGCCTGGCAGCCAAGCGCTCGACCGCCATCACGGCCGGCACGCTGCCCACGCACACACCCCTGTTCATCGCCTGGCTCATCGGCGTCGTCCTCATGGTCGGCGCGCTGACATTCGTGCCCGCGCTCGCGCTCGGGCCCATCGTCGAACATTTGCAGATGATCGGTCGTTGATCGACTCCAGGTATTGCCATGAGCACTCAGCCCGCGCACAGAGAACAACCAAAGCCGGTGGCAGCGCGGCCGGTGCAACAGCACGTCGAGTTGCGCGCGCCACGCCCGCAGACTGCCTATATCACTGCGCCGATCGTGCGCGCCGCCATCGTGGATTCGTTCCGCAAGCTCAACCCCCGTGCGCAGGTTCGAAATCCAGTCATGTTCATCGTGTTCGCCGGCAGCATCTTCACCACGGTGCTGGGCCTTGGCTTGGCCGCCGGCATGCTCGCAGGCACCGAACGGCCGGGGTTCGTCCTGGCCGTCTCCGCGTGGTTGTGGCTGACCGTACTGTTCGCCAACTTCGCCGAAGCGGTCGCCGAAGGCCGCGGCAAAGCGCAAGCCGCAACGTTGCGCTCGATGCGTCGTCATGTGCAGGCCAAGCGCCTCGTCGGCCACAGGCGCGACGACTGGAAGAGCTGCGAAGCATCGCAGCTCGAGCGCGGCGATCTGGTGCTGGTGGAAGCCCATGACATCATTCCGGCCGATGGCGAAGTCATCGAAGGCGTGGCGTCCGTGAACGAAAGCGCCGTGACGGGTGAGTCGGCGCCCGTGTTGCGCGAGGCGGGTGGTGACTTCTCATCGGTCACCGGCGGCACGAGCGTACTGTCCGACTGGATCGTCGTGAAGGTCACGAGCCGCGAAGGCGAAGGTTTTCTCGAGCGCATGATCGCCATGGTGGAAGGCGCCAAACGGGGCAAGACGCCGAACGAGATTGCGTTGTCGATTCTGCTTGCGATGCTGACGCTGGTGTTCCTGCTTGCGACCGCCACCCTCGCGCCGTTCTCGCACTTTGCCGTGACCGCGGCGGAGCAAGGCTCGGTCATTTCTTTGACAGTGCTGGTTGCGTTACTGGTCTGCCTGATACCGACGACGATTGGAGCGCTGCTGTCGGCCATCGGCATCGCCGGCATGGATCGCATGGTGCGCGCCAACGTGATCGCAACGTCGGGCCGTGCAGTCGAAGCGGCAGGAGATGTCGATGTATTGCTGCTCGACAAGACCGGCACGATCACGCTCGGCGACCGGCAGGCGTTCGCTTTCACGCCGGCACCCAACGTTCCGGAGCAGGAGCTGGCCGATGCCGCACAGCTTGCTTCGCTCGCCGATGAAACCCCCGAGGGCCGCTCGATCGTCGTGCTTGCGAAGGAAAAGTATCGGCTGCGCGGTCGCGACCTCGCCTCCACGCACCCCGTGTTCCACAAGTTCAGTGCGCAAACACGGATGAGCGGCGTCGATATCGAAGGCCGGCAATTGCGCAAGGGTGCTGCCGATGCCATTCACAGGTTGATCGAAGAGCAGGGCGGCACATGGCCCGTCAAGGTCAGCGAGGCGGTCGACACCATTGCCCGCAAGGGCGCAACACCGCTCGTCGTTGCCGATGGCCATCGCGTGCTCGGTGTCGTGGAACTGCGCGACATCGTGAAGGGCGGCATCCGGGAGCGCTTTGCAGAGCTGCGACAGATGGGCATCAAAACCATCATGGTGACGGGCGACAATCGGCTGACGGCAGCCGCCATTGCGGCGGAAGCGGGCGTCGATGACTTCCTCTCCGAAGCCACGCCCGAAAAGAAGCTCGAGCTCATCCGCAAGAGTCAGGCCGAAGGACGCCTGGTCGCCATGTGCGGAGACGGCACGAACGATGCGCCGGCCCTGGCGCAAGCCGATGTTGCCGTGGCGATGAACACGGGCACGCAAGCGGCCAAGGAAGCTGGCAACATGGTGGACCTGGATTCCAATCCCACCAAGCTCATCGAGATCGTCGATGTGGGGAAGCAAATGCTGGTCACACGCGGTGCGCTGACCACGTTCTCCATCGCGAACGACGTGGCCAAATACTTCGCGATCATTCCGGCTGCGTTCGTCGCCACCTATCCATCGTTGAACGCGCTCAACGTCATGGGCTTGAACAGTCCTGCAAGCGCCATCCTGTCAGCCGTGATCTTCAACGCGCTGATCATCATCTTCCTCGTGCCGCTGGCGCTGCGCGGGGTGAAGACGCGCGCGCGGTCCGCAGCGCTGCTGCTGCGACGCAATCTGCTGATCTACGGCCTGGGCGGCATCATCGTGCCGTTCATCGGCATCAAGATCATCGACGTCATCCTGGTCGCGTTCCGTCTCGTTTGAGAGGCAATCGACATGAGCGAATTGCGACCTTCGATCATCGTTTTCGTACTGCTGACGGTGCTGACCGGCGTGCTTTACCCCCTCGTCGTGACGGGAGTCGGACAGCTCCTGTTCAATCGCGAAGCCAACGGCAGCATCATCCGGCAGGGCGCGCGCGCGGTGGGTTCGGAGTTGCTCGGACAGTCGTTCACGAGTCCGAAGTATTTTTGGAGTCGACCGTCGGCAACGGCGCCGCAGCCGTACAACGGAGGAGCCTCCAGCGGGTCGAATCAGGGGCCGATCAACCCCGCATTGGCGGCGGCCGTGCGCGATCGCATCGCTGTCCTGCGTGCCGCGGATCCCGACAATCGCTTGCCAGTGCCGGTGGATCTGGTCACGGCGTCCGGCAGCGGCCTGGATCCCCACATCTCACCGGCGGGCGCTGCGTATCAGGTGAACCGGGTGGCGAAAGCACGCGGTCTGACCGCCGCAGAAGTGAACAAGGTGATGCAGCAAGCCGCTGAAGGACGTACGTTCGGCATTCTTGGCGAGCCGCGCGTCAATGTCGTCAGGCTCAATCTGCTGCTCGACGATCTACCTGCACGATGAAGGAGGAGCGACCCACACGTCCTGACCCGGATCAGATCCTTGCGAGCGTCAAGGCCGAGGAGGCCCGCGCGCGCCGCGGCAAGCTGAGGATCTTCTTCGGTGCATCCGCCGGTGTCGGCAAGACCTACTCCATGCTGGAGGCGGCGCGGGGGATCGGTGCGAGCGGCGTCGATATCGTCGTGGGCTATGTGGAACCCCACGGTCGGCTCGAGACCGAGCGCTGGATGGAGGAGATGGAGCAACTGCCGAAATTGCTCGTGCACTATCGCGGCATGGTGCGCGAGGAGTTCGATCTCGATGCCGGCCTCAAACGGCGGCCGACCATCCTCATCGTCGATGAGCTTGCACACTCGAATCTGATCGAAGGCGAGCCCGCGCCACGTCATGCCAAACGCTGGCAAGACATCGAGGAGGTGCTGCAGCAGGGGATCAACGTCTGGACCACCGTCAACGTCCAGCACTTGGAAAGCCTGAACGATCTGGTCGCGCAGATCACCGGGGTACGCCAACGCGAAACCATCCCCGATCGTATCTTCGATGAAGCCGATGAAGTGGAGCTCATCGACCTGCCGCCCGACGACCTGATTGCCCGCTTGCACGCAGGCAAGGTGTATGTGCCGGAGCAGATCGCGACGGCCGTCGAGCGCTTCTTTCGCAAACCGAACCTGATCGCATTGCGCGAGCTGGCCCTGCGCCGCATGGCGGATCGCGTCAATGCGACCGCGCGCGCTTCGGTACTGGGGGACCGCAGCTCACGTGCGTGGATGGCGGGCGATCGTGTGCTCGTCGCCATCGGCCCTGACTTGCAAGCCGAACAGGTCGTGCGCGCCGGCAAGCGCATTGCCGATGCCCTGGACGCGAGCTGGACGGTCGTTTACGTGGAAACGCCGCAGCTGTTGCGCATGCCGGACATCGAGCGGAACCGGCGCATCGAACTGCTGCAGATGGCCGAAACGCTCGGCGCCGAAACGGTGACCATCGATGGACCCTCCGCCGCCGATGCCATCGTCGAATATGCACGCACGCGCAAGGCCACTCGCATCGTGGTCGGCATACCCAAGCGCTCGGGCCTGCGCGCTCTGCTGCGACGCTCGACCACCTGGGACCTGGTTCGCAGGGCGCACGATTTCGACGTGATCACCGTCGGCATGACAGACCGCCCCGGAGGCAACGGCGCGAAATCGCAAGGGATGGTCGACGGCGTCGCACAACCGGTTCACTGGGAGCGCTACGGCTGGGCCATGGTGACCACCGTAATATGCACGCTCGTCGCGTTTGCGATGTATCCGCGATTCGAGCTGGCGAACATCGTGATGGCGTACGTGCTCGGCTCGGCGATAGCGAGTGTGAAGTTCGGTCGCGGACCGGCGGTCGTCGCCGCCATTGCGAATGTGCTGGCTTTCGACTTCTGCTTCGTGCCACCGCGATTCACGTTCTCGGTGGCGGATGCGCAGTACCTGGTCACCTTTGCGGTCATGCTCACCGTGACCATCCTGATTGCGAATCTGATGTCCACGGTGCGACAGCAAACGAGAGTTGCCGGTGCGCGCGAGCGGCGTACGGCGTTGCTGTATGCGATGAGTCGGGAGCTCGCAGCAACACGCGGTGTCGAGAACATGGCGCTGGTGGCCGTGCGACACGTCGCCGAGGTTTTCGATTGTCGGGCGGTCGTCCTGCTGCCGGATCGAAACGGCAAGCTGATGCATCCGCGGGACACGGCGATCGAGCAATCCTTCCGCGATGCCGATCTGTCGATCGCACAATGGGTGATCGATCACGGCAAACGTGCAGGGCTCGGCTCCGATACATTGCCGGCCGCACCTGCGCTGTATCTGCCCTTGAGCGACGCTCAGCAACGGTTGGGCGTGCTCGGCATACTGCCTTCAAATCGCCGCAGGGTGCTGCTGCCCGAACAGCGGCACCTGCTCGATACCTTCGCCGGTCAACTGGGTCTCGCAATGGAACGCGCCCGACTTGCCGAACAAGCGGAGCACGCGCGCGTGACCGCCGAAACCGAGAGCTTCCGTAACACGTTGCTCGCCTCGATCTCGCACGACCTGCGCACGCCGCTAGCCGTCATTGCAGGTGCTGGCAGCACGCTTGCCGATCATGCGAGCGCACTGACTGCCGAGCAGAGTGCGCAACTGGCCCGCTCCATCGAAACCACAGCTCGCGACATGACGGAGATGGTCGCGAATGTCCTGCAACTGATGCGACTCGAGTCCGGACGGATTCGTTTGCGGCGCGCCTGGGACAGCGTCGAAGAAATCGTGGGTTCTGCGCTGACGCGTATGGAGCCGCGAATGCAGGATCATCCCATTCAGGTATCTTTGCCAGACGACCTGGCACCGATATTCGTCGACTCTGCATTGACGTTGCAGGTGTTCGTCAATCTGCTGGACAACGCAGCCAAGTACACGCCCGCGGGGACCCGGATCAGCATCAAGGCAGTAGCGGGCGAGGATGAGGTGATCGTCACGGTGGAAGACAACGGACCCGGATTGCCGCCCGGGGATCCCGAACCTATCTTCAACAAGTTCCAGCGCGGCGATCCGGAGGGCAGCATCATGGGCGTCGGTCTGGGGCTGGCGATCTGCAGAGCCATCGTGCGTGCGCAGGGCGGTCACATCCGCGCTGGCACACGGCCCGGAGGCGGAGCACGCTTCCAGTTCTCGTTGCCGATGCAAGAACCTGTTGAGGCGCCGGAGTCGTCGCGATGACACAGGCGATGCACCAAATCCTGGTGATCGAGGACGACGCGGGTATCCGTGGCGTCCTGCGCATGTTGTTGCAGTCCGACGGCTATCGGGTCATCGAGGCCGAAACTGCCAAGCGCGGCGAAATCGAAGCACGCACGCACAAGCCCGATTTGCTGTTGGTGGACCTCGGCCTTCCCGACGATGAGGGCACGAACGTCGTGACGAGAATCCGGAAATGGTCTTCGATCCCAATCGTGATCTTGTCCGCACGGACCCAGGAGGAGCAGAAGGTCGCCGCACTCGATGCCGGGGCGGACGATTACGTGACCAAGCCATTCAGTGCCCCCGAACTGCTGGCACGTGTGCGTGCAGCGCTGCGTCGAACGACGCGTGCGGGTGAGGTCTCGTCGATCCTGAGATTCGGCGCGGTCGAAGTCGATCTAGCACGCAGGCAAGCAACCGGTCCTGATGGACCGGTGCATTTCACGCCGCTGGAATACCGCGTGCTGCAGTGTCTCTCACAGCAGGGCGGCATGATCGTGACACAGGCGCACCTCATCCGTGAGGTATGGGGACCTGATCGCGTGGGCGATACAGCAAGCGTTCGTGCCTGCTTGAAGCACCTACGCGAAAAATTGGAGCCCAGCCCGCCGCGCTGGCGCTACCTCATCACGGAAACTGGCGTTGGATACCGGCTGCAGACGAGCGAAGGCCGCTGAGGCACGCACCACCGCGCACCAGCTCACGCTCACCGCTCTTCCACGTACGCTCGCGCCGGCCGCGGCGGCATCGCGAACTGGGTCGCACGCCGTCCGAACACGTGCCTCGCGTACAGCATGAACACGGTGGGCTCGTAATAATCCGCCCGGTCGATATCGAGCTTCGCACCCAGCACCAGCGCCCGAGAGATCTGCCGCTCTACCGCAGCGTACGCGGACAAGCTCGTGCCGCTGCTGCGGCCACCATCGAAATACGCCTCGTCATACCCACTCGGCAGTGTCGACGCGCTCGCCGCTGCCTGCAGTGCTGCGTCGTCGACATAGAACGCCGTGCGGTCGGTGCGGCTGGCGCTGTGCGAGATCGATGCGCGGAAACGGTAGCTCCAGTCACGCTTGCGTCCTTGCCATTCGAGCGGCAGCGACACGCTCCAATAGGCCTGCGGACTGTAGTAGCCGCCGCTGCCGAACGTGTAGTTGCTGAGATCGTGCGCGTAGTTCCAATAGTTGAGTGCGACGCCGACGTACGCACGATCGTCAGGCCATGACACCACTTTGTAGTCCGCCGCCAGACGGCTGCCGACGAAGCGATTGCTCTTCACATCATCGCCCGTCAGTTTCGAGACGCGCGCAGAACCAGAGACGCTGTAGCGTTCGCGATAGAGACCGACCTGACCGTATGCACCCGAGTCGACGACGCCACCCCAGCGCTTGCCCGTGATCGGGTCCCGCATGCCTGCGTACGACAGCACGCTGCTCGTCACGGCGCGGCGCGACAGGCCTAACGAAAGGTCCAATGTTCCGATCTCCGGCGTCCACTCCACGCCACCGAGGATCTGCGGCAACAGGAAGCCCAGCGGCGTCGTGCCCACATCTACCGTGAAGCGATCCGTCGTATAGCCAACACCGAGGCTGAGGCCAGTCTGCCGGTCGTTGTCATAGCGTCGCTCTGCAGAAGGTCCGGCAGCCTGAATCGTGCCCAGCAGCGCCGCATCATCGTAGTCGGGGCTCAATCGACCTGCGTCCAACGTGACAGCATCGGCGCGCAACCACACGCGCTGATCGTAGTCGCGCGCGAACTGCCACTGCGTCGGCATGACCACGGAGTCGAAGCGTGAAATGCCGCCATCGCCAGGCTTGTGCCGCATTTCGATACCGCCGGTGGTCCAGCTCTCCAGGCGCGCATCGAGCTGAGCCCGGGCCACGCGAGCGGCGCTGGCCACATCCGCATCGGTGGCCCGTTCCGCACGCTCGAAATAATCCGCTGCCACATCGAAGTGTCGCTGCGACAATTCTGCCCGCGCCGCAAGCAGCAATGCGTCGGCTCGGTCAGGCGTCTGGGCGAGCACGCGCTTCAGCGTGTCCAATGCACGGGTTGACTCGCCCAGTGCCAGCTCGCGACGCGCCAGTGTGAGCTGCAGTTCTGGGTCCTTGTCGGCGATGCGCTCGCGTGCGGCTTGCAACTGCAACCGTGCAAGCGGCAGATCGCCCGTTTCGGTCAACGCGCGTACGTACGAAAGTCGCGCATCGACGTCATCCGGATCTTCGGCCACGAGGACCGCGAAGCGATCGCGGGCGGCAGGCGCATTGCCCGCTGCGAGATCGAGTTCTGCGCGCGCCACACGCAACGGTCGCTCATCGGGAGCTCGCGCAATCAAATCGTCCAGCACCTGAGCCGCCGCGGCGAACTGGCGATCGCGCTGCAGGGTTCTGACTCGGTCCAGATCGCGCTCGCGCATCAGTCGCACGTGCAACTCGTTCATGCCGTCCGTTCGTTCCGCAGGCGCGAGCGCATCGAGTGTCGCGAGCGCACCGTCAGGATCGTCGTGACTCGATTGGAACAGCGCCAACGCATAACGCATCTCCAGCGACGATGGCTGTGCAGCCAGGCCGTCACTCAGGAGCTGTCGGGCCCGCGGCAGCTGCCCTGCTCTCGCGTAGACGCCCGCGAGGCGATACCGGAGCCACGCATCGTTGGGCTGCAGTCGAATGGCTCGCTCGAGATCGGCGGTCGCTGCAGTCTCTCGACCGTGCGCGATCGATTCCCGTGCCCGTGCATCCAACGCGCTGGCAACGAGCGCATCTCGCTCCACGGCGCTCCATCGCGAGCTCACGGCACGCGCATCGAGCAGCGCCAACGCCTCGCCTGCACGGTCATGCGCGATCAGCCAGCGTGTGTAGGTGCCGAACAACCAGCCCGACTGTGGATCCAGGCGGCTCGCCGTACGCAGCACAGCGTCGCTTTCATTCGTGGCACCGTGCGCTTCCATCGCCGCGGCAAGCGGAATCGCCGCCTCGAAATCCTGGTTCAGAAACGCTACCGCCGCCTGCATCTGGAGGGCGGCGAGCTCAGGGCGACGCGCTTCGACGGAAGCCGTGGCACGATGTCGCCATACCGCAGCGGCCAATACTGGATCCTCGATGCGATCGACGTCGACGGGCCTACCCGCGAGCGCATCCAGCAGTAAGAGAGCCTGTTGATCGGCAACCGTGGACGCCACGCTGCGTGCCGCCGTCAGATTCTCTGCTTGGAGCTTGGGCTCGATCGATGCGAGCGCGTTGCGAGCCACCAACTCCTGCTGCTCACGTGCACGTCCTTCTTGCGCCAGCGTGTGGCTCACCGCCGTGTCCTGCGGATGGCGGATCGCGTATGCGCGCAAGATCTCGGGAGGCACACGCGCATGCCCCGCGCCGGCAATCGCCGATGACAGGGCATCGTCGATCTCGGTGGCCCGCACGTCATCGCGCTGGAGCAATGCGTGCAGCTGTCGCAGTCCCTCTACTGCCGTCTCGTCTCTGCGCAGCAGATGGCGCGCCATCGCGAGTTGGTAGCGGGGATCGTCGGGATGTCGATCGACCAGGCGCTTCAGTCCCACATGCGTCGGCTGCCAACCGCCGGGCGTGCCGGCCAGCAGCCGGTAGTACTCGAGCGCGACCATGCCATCGTCTGGCGCCGCGCCGAACACCCGATGGATCTCCTGTCGTGCTTTCGCGCCTTGATCGATCTGCAGCAAGCGCTGAATCGATGCCAGCTGCAGCCGGTCACGCGTGGCCAGGCGATACGCCGTTGCGAACGTGCGTGCTTGCGGGGTTCGATCGAAGCGCGCATCGAAGATCTTCAGCACTTTGCCGGCAGCGGGGATGTCGGCCATGCGCAGGTTGAGCTCGCCGAGCTCGAGCAATGCATCCGCCGAATCGGGACGTGCAGCGACGAGCTTCTCCAGCGCAAGACGCGCGAGGTCGCCGCGATCGTGGGCTTCCCACATGCGGGCGCTGTGAAGGAGGGCATCGCTGGCGAGTGGCAGTGGCGTTGCGTCTGCCCCCACCCCAACCCTCTGATGTGCAGGACGCACGAATGGCGCGGGCGCAGGGATGCGCAGGAGCGGCCCCCGCTCCGCAAGGGAGGGAGCCGGAATGGCGAGTGCGGCGGCGCAGGCCAGGGCTAGGGCGTGGGAGCGCATGAGCGTTTCCAGTTCACTTGCAATGCGCCTGTGTGCTCGAAGCGATAGCGGCCGTCGAGCCAGCCGAGGCCGAATAGCGTGAGTACGTCGCTGTAGTACGCCTGATTGGTTTTCAGCGATTGCGCTTCCACGCGCGCGCGATGCGTTTGCAGTGCCGGGTTCTGATCGATCGCGAGCAATGGCAACAGCGCGGCAGAGAAGCCCGGCGAGCCTTCGCCTCGAAACGCGAGCGTGCGCACGTCGACTTCCTCGGGCGGAGCCGGATGCGCGGCCGTGTGCTCGACCATCGGTTGCAGGCGGCGCACGAGCTTGCCCAGCCGCGGCTCGGACGTCGGCAACATGCCTGCCCACAGATACACGCGAATGGCGTTGTAGCTGCCAAGCGCACCGGTTTCGCTATCGGGCATGAAACCCGTACCGGTGTGGTACTCGATCCAGTCGGATGCAAACCCGCGCGGCGCAGATTCCAGAATCACGCGCTCCGACGAGCCGATCACTTCATCCCACAGCGGATCGCGGCTCTCGTGCGCAATGCCGCGCAGTACCTGGATGGGCGCGTAGCTCGCATTCAAGCGCCAGCGACTGCCTTCGACGAACCCGCGTGGCCCTGGGAGCAGCATGGCGCCAAGACCTGGGATGGCCGCGACTTCCTCCCTCAGGATTCGACGCGACAGCTCACGCGAGGTATCCGCGTAACCGCTCTGTCGCCACAGGCGGCCCGCCTGCGCGAGTGTGTATGCAATCCAGAGATCCGAATCCGACGCCGCGTTGGCATCCAGCACGCGCCACGTGCCGTCGTCCGCCCTGCCCCACTGCCATGCAGGCAGCGTTCGTTGCAGATTGCCCTGCGCGAGGTTGTTCTCCGTCCACTGCAACAGGCGAGCGAACGTCATCGAGTCGTTCGCGACCAGCGCAAAGAACAGCGCGTACGACTGGCCTTCGGAGGTCGTGATCTGCCGCTCGCTGCTGGCGTCGATCACGCGTCCGTCGGGGCTCACATAGAGCTGTTTGAAGCGCTCCCACTGCGGCCATGGGTCGCAGCGTGCCCCCACCCCAGCCCTCTGATGTGCAGGATGCACGAATGGCGCGAGCGCAGGGATGCGCAGGAGCGGCCCCCGCTGCGCAGGGGAGGGAGTCGGAATCGTGTCGCAACTTCTGGCTCCCTCCCCTGCGCAGCGGGGGAGGGCTGGGGTGGGGGCAAACACCACACCGCACACAACCCACGCAGCGAAGATGCGAAGCCACTCCATGCGCAGCTCATCCCACTACGATTGTGCGTTCGTGGCCGCCAAGCGACGCGTCACGCGACGTTGCAGCCAGCCATACGCCCACATGGCCACGACCACCGCCAGCGTCAGTGCGATGAGCGTGAGCAACACGGGGTGCCGTGAGATGTGGAACCAAACCCGCTTCCACCACGAGAGCGAACCCACGTAGTACACGTCCTCGCCCTGATAACTTTGCACGGCAGTGGCGCGGACGATCGCAAGATCGCCACGCACCTCGGAAACCTTGCCGTCGTTTTCCAAGGTCGCGACCAGCGAGCGCGCAGCGGCATCGTCGGTGCCGGCCAGCGCCACCACGGTTCTGCCGGACGTCAGCGGCGACTCGAAGCTGATGAATGCGCCGAGCGAGCCACTCGCCGCAACTTCGACATGGGCCTGGCCGCCGGCCCGCTCCTCGCGATCGAAGCCGAATACACCGGCAGCGATCGGCTCCTGGCGATACTTGCGCTGCGGCGCCGACAGCACGAGGCCGAGATCCTTGCCCCAGGTCGCGAGCAGCTCGTTGGAGCGTTCGCCGCTCAGGATCAAGAGGTCTGCATCTTCCGCCTGCTTTGCATCCGCGAC
Source organism: Steroidobacteraceae bacterium (assembly GCA_035276085.1). Taxonomy (GTDB): domain Bacteria; phylum Pseudomonadota; class Gammaproteobacteria; order Steroidobacterales; family Steroidobacteraceae; genus DATELY01. The sequence goes on from DATELY010000025.1 coordinate 46,749, forward strand.
ATCGACGAGCCGATAGCGCGTGGCGACGGCGCCGGTGTGTCGACCCATGCGTCCCAGCACGAAGAACAACTGCTCGAGGTGCTCCGCGCTCGTGAGATCGGGAAGCACGATCACCGTCTCTGCGAGATCCGCATAGCGCGTGAATGGATAGCCGGCGTTGGCAAACAACGCGAGGTTGGGCATCGCCGTGTAGTGCGGAAAGCTCGTCAGATCGATCGTTGAATCCGGATCGATCGACTGGCGCGCGTTGTCCGCGACCTCGGTACTGCAGTAGGAATCGCGGCGATACTCCATTGCGAACTGGAACTGCATCTGATTGTTGCTGGCCATCTGGAACGCCGGGATCAGCAACCCTTCGCTCTGCTGCACGCCCGGGCTTTGCAGCAGCGGTACGAGCAGCTTGCCGCCGTTCGCCGTGTCTGCTTCCGAACGCAAGCGATACGAGCGCAGCAGTTGATTGTTGATGCTCACGCTCAAGAGCGAGTTGTCGCGCTCGACAGGTGCCGTGTAGCGATAGCGCAGATCGACCGGCACGCCGGCGTGATTCCACGTGAACAAATCGGGCGGCAGGCGCAGGTTCACTCGAATCGGTGCCGGCTGCACGCCACTGCCCTGCAGCTGCAACGGCGAGTCCACGAGCTCACCCAGTTTCACCGGTCGATCGGTGCGCACCCATCGCGGCGCGTCGTACGCGGCACGGCGCTCGTACTTCACAGCCGTGATCGTGGCGCTCGTACCGGACAACACCGGGCTGCCCAACGTGACACCTTCGACGGCTCGTTGCAGCTGTGCGTCATCGCGACCTTGAAATACCAGGAGCTTCACGCCTGCCTGGGTCGGATGATCGATGATGCTGACAGTGGGTTGCTGCACGTCGGCCAGCTGCAACTGCGCCGGGCGCGACGCATTGGTCGCGAACACCAACGCATGACGCGACGGCAATGCATCGAAGCTCACCGGAAAGCGCGCACCGCGATAGTCCGCCAGCATGCCGAACCAGGACGCAGCCACGCCAACCGATCGCACCAGCGCGCGTGACGGGCGCGCAGGCAACACGACAGGCAGCTCCACGCGGCGGTTGTCACGGCGATCGAAGAAAGGGGCCGGCAGGTACGACAACTCATTGCGCAGCTCCAGCGGCCGGAACGACAGTTCGAGCTCGCTGTGCTGGCTGATCGAAGCCCAGAGCGAGGAGTGCTGCAGGTTTTCGCAATCGAGCGTGTAGTGCCCGATGAGATCGAAGCGCAGCTCGTTGTAGTCGCTGAAATAGCGCGGATCGAGCTCCACTTCACGTTCGATCTCGCGTCCCGACTGATCGTGCGGCAACGGTAACGCGGCCAGCACCTGGCCATTCAGGCTTACGCGCAGATGCGACAGGTCCGGCAACATCGAGGGCGAATAGGTCAGGCGCAGACGCAACTTCGCGGCGACGACGACTTCATCCATGCGCGTACCCAGGTTCACCCCGGCCATGGGCTGCACACCGCGGAGATCCATCGAGCCGACGCCGAGATCGGCGAAACTGACTTTGACCTGACGCAAGCTGACGTCGTCGCTCGCTTCGCCCGTCGCAGCGTGGGCCGATGCAGCAAAGGCACCCACGCACGCGCAGGACAGCGCGATGCCATGAGCCCACTGACGGACAGCACGCATCACCCACGATTTCACAAGCTGCAGATTCATTGGCTCGACTCGGTCGAAGGCGGATCGGGAGGCAGTGTGGGCAAGGCTGCGGCCTTGGCGCGCGCGCTCGTGCGAGCGGCGCCGGCAGCGGTGTAGGCTTGCCCGGCGAGCTCGACGTACAGGTCACCCAACTGTTCCTGCAGCGCGGCTTTGTCGGTGTTCAGGCTCAATGCCCTCTGCAACGGCGCGATCGCTTTCGCAGGCTGTCCTTGGCGCACATAGAGCGCAGCGAGTTGCGCGTAGGGCTCGGGTAATTGCGGATAGTCGTCCGTCAGACGCGCGAACACGTCGACCGCGGCAGCGAGCTTGCCCGCAGCCGCAAGACGCAAGCCTTCCGCGAACTGAGCCTCCGCACGCGAGCGCGACTGCATGCCAGCGTGCGCCCCACCATTCGACGGTGGGCTGGCAAGATCGGCGGCGCGGCTCGTGTTGATACCAGGGATCGCGCCCGCAAGCACGGCACACGCCCACCACGCATTTCGCAATCCGAGGCGGGAACTGACGCATCGAAACCGGCTCACATCGTCACTCCATGTTTCCTGCAGCCACGTTATCGGCTGAAGTGCCCGGACCTCAATCAGAGCAAGTGCCCTGGGGGCGTAAGGTCGTTGCCTATTGCTGCCTAAGGTGTTCGATACAATGCGCCGCGCACGCGACCGGGTGTGAAGTAGCGCACGGTTGTGGCCAGCGGGTGTATCCGTATCGGACGACGCAGACGCGTCATGAGGTTTGCAATGGCGGTTCGAATGAAGGAAGGATGTCCGTGCCAGCAGCAGTACACTTGATCGACCTGTCGTGAAAGCCCTTCTCGCCATCATCGCCACTCTGTTCCTCGCGACCTGTTCGCAGCCACCGAGCGTGCTGGAGCAGATCTTGCGCGGTGGCGAGCTGCGCGTGGTCACGCGCAATTTGCCGAGTGCGTACTACCTGGGCGCCGCTGGACCGCAGGGCCCCGAATACGATCTGGCCGCCCAGTTTGCCGCTGCGCTCGGCGTGAAGCTCTTCATCTACTCGGTGCCCAACAGCGCGGACGTGCTACGCGAGCTCGCGGCGCGGCGCGCTCACATCGCCGCTGCAGGCCTGACACGAGGCCAGCCCTTACCGGCCGGGGTGACATACGGCCCGCCGTATCAGCAAGTGCGCGAACATTTGATTTTCCGCATGGGCGCGTCGCGGCCCGCGGGTATTCGCGCGGCGGGAGCAGGACATATCGAAGTCGTCGCGGGCAGCGCTCATGCGCAGACGCTGGATGAGTTCCGTGCGCGCTATCCGGATCTCGCGTGGGTGGAAAATCCCAACACGGAAACGGAAGAGCTCCTGTATCGACTCTCCAAACGCGAGCTCGACTACACGATTGCCGATTCGAACGAGTTCGCGATCAGCCGTGCCTTCCATCCGGAGATCCGCATCGCCTTCGATCTCAACACGGGCAAGTCGCTCGCGTGGGCATTGGACGCGCGCGACACGAGCCTGGTCAGCCGCGTCACGGCCTACTTCGCAGGCATTCGTGCCGATGGCACGCTGACCAACATTCTCAACACGTACTACGCGAGCCGCGACCGCTTCGACTACATCCAGTCACGCGATTTCATCCAGCACATCGAGACCCGGCTGCCGCAGTACCGACAGTGGTTCAAGGAGGCCGGCGACGCTGTGGGAGTGGATTGGCGGCTGCTGGCCGCGATCGGCTACCAGGAATCCCACTGGAATCCGACGGCCACCTCGTTCACCGGTGTGCGCGGTCTCATGATGCTGACCGAAGAAACGGCGCAACTGCTCGACATCGTCGATCGCACCGATCCGCGCTCCAGCATCTTCGGCGGCGCACGCTATTTCGCGCGCATCCGCGCCCGCATCCCGCAGCGCGTTCCCGAACCCGATCGCACGTGGCTCTCGCTCGCAGCGTACAACGTGGGCATTGGCCACCTGGAAGATGCGCGCATCCTCACGCAGCTGCACGGCAAGAACCCCGATCTCTGGACCGACGTGCGCGATCACCTGCCGTTGCTCACGCAGGAGAAGTGGTACACGCGCGTGAAGCGCGGGTACGCCCGTGGGTGGGAGCCCGTACGGTTCGTGGAGAACATCCGCGGCTATCGCGACATTCTGGATTGGGTGGCGGCGGATACGGGCAGGCCGGCGGAGCGGGACGCTGCGGCGCTGTGAGGCTGGTTCGGTCGGTTTACGCGATACCGTTTCGTATGCGTCCCTTCCCTTGCGTAGCGAAGCGCAGCGGGGGCCGCTCCTGCGCATCCATGCGCCCGCGCCATTTGTGCATCCCTGCACAGCAGAAGGACAGGATGGGGGCTTCTTAACTCTTACGAGCCACACAGCCAACTTCACCACCCCCACCCTGTCCCTCCCCCGCTGCCGCAAGGGAGGGGACGCCATTGCAAGCATCGTGGCGTCATCGCCTGGCCGCGAAGAACTCCCGCAGCAACTCACCGCATTCATCGCTCATCAGTCCACTCTCGCAATCGATGCGATGGTTCAACGCCGGGTTCTGCGTCACGTTGAAAATACTGCCGGATGCGCCCGCACGTGGATCGCTCGAGCCGTAGACCAGGCGCTTCACACGTGCATGCACCATCGCGCCGGCGCACATCGCGCACGGCTCCAGCGTGACGTAGAGCGTCGCATGCGCCAGTCGATACGAACCGAGTGCTTGCGCTGCGGCGCGTAACGCAACGATCTCCGCATGTGCCGTGGGATCGTGAGTTGCGATCGGACGATTCCAGCCTTCACCGATGATCTTGCGTTCATGCACGACGACTGCGCCAACGGGCACCTCGCCTGCCGCGGCCGCTGCGCGTGCGAGCTCGATGGCTCGCTGCATGAAGGTCAGGTCGAACGACATGGCTATCTATTAAATTTGGATCTGACTAGCATAAAGTAAAACCGCCCCGCACCCGGGGCAGGCCGCTCTCAGGCGACTTCTAAAGCTTTCGCACATTCAGCCCTCCGCGGGGATTTAAGAGGGCGCCCGCCAACGTTGATAAGTGGAGCATACGGGATGAACCCCAAGGCACGCTTCGAACCCAAGATCATCATCCACGGTGCGGGCAACGTAGCCCGCCGATTGACGCGCTTCTGCCACCGCAAACGTTGGCCAATCGTTGCCTGCTTCAGCCGCGCAGGATCGAAGCTGGGTCAGGACATCGGGCGCCTTGCGGGGCTGGAGGAAGACCTTGGGGTCGAGGTCCGCGACTTTGCCGCCGCAGACCTTGTCGGCATCGATGCCGATGTCGCGCTCATCGCCACGACCGACATGTTGGAACTGAACTTTCCGGTTTATGAGCGCTACCTCAGTGCCGGAATCAATGTCCTGTGTCACGGCGCGCAATCCTACAATCCGCGCTTCGAGAACCCCGCGATCGCGGAGCAGATCGATCAGCTGGCGAGAGCCGGTGAGGTGACTTTCACTGGAAGCGGCATCTGGGATACCACGCGTCTGTGGTCAGCGATCATCGCAGCAGGCACCTGCCTGGAGATCGACAGCGTCGTCCACACCGCGCAGGCGGAGATCGGACGACAGGGGGCGCGGTTCGAGGCCGAAATCGGCGTCGGCATGACGCCCGAGGATTACTGCGCCAAGTACGCCGCGGAACCCAATTCGCTGAGTACGTTCTTGCATGGGCCCTCAGTGATGGTGCTCCAGACACTGGGCTGCAGAATCACGGATGTGCGCAAACGCGCCGAGCCCATCGTTTTCGATGTAGACGTCTTCTCCCCATACACCAAGACACACTTTCCTGCGGGTATCGTGATCGGCACCCGGATCGTTGCCGATGTAACCACTGCCGAAGGAATCAGCGGCAAGACAGCGGTGGAGTACCGGCTGTTTCGCCCGGGAGAAATAGAAGAGTTGCGCTGGCAGATCAACGGCATGCCGGGTCTGCAGATCAACGTTGTGCGGGACGACACCGCCAACCTTTCGGCGGCAAGCCTGTTCAATCGCATTCCCGACGTGTTGGCCGCACCTCCGGGGATCGTCGAGATCACCAAGATGGGCCCGCTCAAATCGAGCGTGCTCCGCTAGCCCTGAACCCGTCCTGGGCGAGCAATCATGACCCGATCATTTCGGCTACAGATGACCGCACGACAGTTGCTGGAGCGGGCACGCGATATCGTCGGGATCGATATCGTGGATCACGAGGCAGTGGAGCCGCTCGAGATTCTCGTGCAGAGCTTCAACGAGCAATCGCAGCTGCACGAAGTCGGCGCCCGGCGGATCGAGGCCAAGCTACTGCGCATACTTGGCAATCGGCTGCGGATGATCCGCGACTTCGCCGCGCACCCCGAGATCGCCGATCAGCCGATCGTAGCGCCCATCTTCGTCGCTGGATCGATGAGAACCGGCTCGACCAAGGTGCAGCGCATGTTCACCGCCTCGGGCGACTTCAATTGGCTGCCGCTGTGGAAGACGCTCAATCCCTCTTCTTACACCGGAGTTCCCGGCGAAGATCCAACGGCGCGCATCCGCGATGCCGAGGCGTATGTCGAGGAACTCTATGAAGGCAGCCCGGGTGCACGCGCCACGCATGAACAGGGCGCTCAAATGGCCGAAGAGGAGAGCTATATCCTGATGCAGGCCTTTCGCAGCCCCGGCTACATGGGACTCGCGAATGTTCCGGGGTACCTGCAATGGCTCGGTCAACAAGACATGACCTCGGCCTACCGTTACTTGCGCGACGCGCTCAAGTACCTGCAGTGGCAGGGTCTGGCCCATCCGGCGCAGCGCTGGTTCCTGAAATGCCCGTTCCACTGCGGGATGGAATCGGTCCTGCGGCAGGTCTTTCCCGCAGCCCAGCTGATCATCACCCATCGCCCGCCGCAGGAACTGATACCGTCCATTTGCAGCCTGCTGGCTTGCTACATCGAAAGCCACACCCACACTCCCACGGTCGATGGCCATGCATTGGTCGCAGGCTTTGCCGCGAGCCTCGAGGCGCACACCGCCTTTCGCAAGGCCAATCCGGACTTTCCCATGCTCGACATCAACTACCGCGACGCGACCGATCGTGTGGAGGAGATCATCCGCCGCGTATACAGTTTCATCGGCGAGCCGCTGCGAGAAGAGTCGCGCGCCCGAATGCTGACGTGGAACGCGGACAACCCGATCCACCGTCACGGTGGGCACCACTACACCTTGGTCGATTTCGATCTGACCGAAACCGAAATCACGGAGCAGTGTCCCGAATACATGGCCCTCTATCAGCAGACTTACGGCTGAGGCGACCTGCGTGCTGACTCTCTATCACGCGTCCACCACGACGCTTCGCTACCCGAGCTTCAGGAGCACCGAGCCGGCTTGATGAGCTCGGCGCAGAGTCGACTGTTCGTTGCCGCGCGCAAGCAACTCATCAGAAGTTCACGCGCCCTTGGCCTTTGAAGCTGAGAATGTCGCGCGCCTCGGCCGGCATTGCGATCTACAGTAACGCACCGTCTCCATTGATGTTCTCGCGAACTAGCGTTCGGATGTCCGTCCGCATGAAGCGGCTCGACGGAAGGTCGCAGTCGTCAGCGAATTTTGAGCATTCGAAAGCGGTCGAATAGTCAATAGCTTTGACAATTACATCCAACCCGATGTTGAATGCGACCCCTGTGATAGCAGGCACTTCAAAATAGTGGGGAAGAACAATGGAGAAGAAGAAAATGAATGAGGCGTCCTACTTGCGAGCAATGCTTTTGACTCCTGCATTGCTTGCTCCACTCGCAGCCACCGCACAGCAAACCGAGGCTGAAGGCGGCGAGATTGCCGAAATCATCGTAACGGCCCAGAAGCGATCGGAAAACCTGCAGGACGTGCCGATCGCAGTGACGGTGGTCGATGCGGAGGCGCTTTCAGCTGCCGGCATCAGCAAGGTGAACGAGCTTCCGCTCCTGACGCCCGGGTTGACGATCACAACCCAGGGTGGCGGCGCTCTGCTCCCACGCATCCGCGGTGTGGGCCAATCTGGCGCTCCGCTGGGGGTCGAGAACCCCGTTGGCGTCTACGTCGATGGTGTCTATTACGCTTCCGCTACCGGTTCACTGTTCGCCTTGAACAGCATTTCTCAAATTTCCGTCCTGAAAGGTCCACAGGGAACGCTGTTCGGCCGCAATGCCACAGGTGGCGTCATCCAGGTCACCACGCTCGATCCCTCCAGCGATTTTGGGGGCAACACATCCGTGACGCTCGGCAACCGCGAGACCTATGGCGGATCGTTCTACGTCACGGGCGGCCTGGCCCCGAACGTCGCTGCAGATCTGACCGGCTACTACAATGACCAACGTCATGGCAACGGCCGGAACCTTGCCACTGATGAGTATGCCGGCACCGCCAAGGATGTTGCCTTTCGAGGCAAGCTAAAGGCGGACGTTGGGGAGGCGACAACGCTCAGGTTAGCGGCTGACTATTCGCGTACCCGTGCAGCTCAGCCTGCATACCGGTCGGAATACGGCACGTTGCCCATCAACAAAATCCCCTTTGATGGGGGGAAATTCGATATCGAGTCGGACACCCAGCCTCTCAATATCACCAAACAGGCCGGGACATCTGTCACCGTCGACCATGATCTCGGAGACGCGAAGCTGAGTTCCATCAGCGCTTATCGCTCGGTGGAGAATTCCGGCGCGCTCGACAATGACGGGCTTCCCGCTCCGACGACCATCTTCCTTCCGGATGCTCAAACGCTTGTCACGGCTCACTCACATGAGCGGACGTTCTCCCAGGAGCTGCAGCTTTCATCGGACGGTAGCGGGCCCCTCGAGTGGACTGCCGGGCTATATTACTTTCAGATGAAAGCGAATTACGATCCGCCCGTCATCATCGATCAATTGAACGGTCTGTCGGTTCTCACGCTTGATTCGGATCTCACTACGAAAGCCTATGCGGGATACGCCCAAGCTACCTACGCGGTTTCGGATCGCTCGAATGTAACGGCGGGATTGCGTTACACCGAGGAAGATCGCGATATCAGCGGAGATCTGGCCATTGACATTGCTGGAACGCAGGTCCTCTTCATTCCGAGTACCGGCAGCGTCAACAAGGGTCAGTTCACTTGGCGGCTGGCGGCGGACTATCGCCCAAGCGACCAGATGCTGGCGTACGTCTCCTACAACCGCGGCTTCAAGAGCGGTGGCTTCAACCCGACTGAAATCCCGTTCAACAGTTTCCAACCGGAACAGATCGACGCGTATGAGACGGGTCTGAAGCTCGACTTGCTGGATCGTCGTCTGCGCGTGAACCCGTCCATCTTCTACTACGACTACACCAATCTTCAGGCGACGATCTTTCAGGGCGGCGTGCTGATGACGCAGAACGCCGCGACAGCCGAGATTTACGGTCTGGATTTGGATCTGCAGGCTGCGGTTTCCTCACGGTTGACACTCACCGGCGGCCTTTCCGTTCTGCACGCGCGCTACGGACGGTACCGCGGCGCGCAGATCTCGACGCCGGATCTCGTGAACGGAGGCAACCTCATCACTGCGGCCGACATCCGCGATACGCGGCTGACCAACACACCCGACTGGACTCTCAATGCGGGTGCCGAGTACGCCATTCCGCTGGGTGGACACGAGATCACCTTGAGCACCAATTATTATTACAACGATGGGTTCTTCAACGACGCTGAAAATCGTCAGCAGCAGGACGGCTACCATCTCGTCAATGCCTCCATCGAATACAAATCCGACAAGGGATATCGTGTTTCGGCCTGGGCCAAGAACATCGGCAACACCGTTTACGGTTCCCAGCTGTACACGAGCGCGGCAGGAGACAAGATCCAGGTCGGACCACGGCGCACATTCGGCATAACGCTGGGTATGGACTTTTGATCGAGGGCACTCTTTCGCAGCGAGTTCTCGCGGAGCCTTATTCGCTGCGACAACACGTCTTGAAAGCGGCCCTCGTTGCGTCCGCAGGCTATTCGGCTCTTGGCTTCGTGCCGTCCGGATCTGCTCTAGCGGCGTCGGCATTGCCTGCGGTTTGCTCGCAAGAGCGATTGCAGGAGATCTTTGGTTCTGCGGCGAAGGTCGACACCGTCACCAAGGTCGCCTCGGATACGCAACAGGCCCATTGCTCCGTTGCCGGACACATCGAACGCGATGGCAGGATAGGGTTCACGCTCGGACTACCCGACCGGTGGAACCGTAAATTCCTGTTTGTCGGCGTGGGCGGGTTTGCTGGCAAGGCCGCGCCTCTGGATGTCGGACTTGCCAGAGGCTATGCGACGGCGTCGACCGACACAGGCCATACGGGCCATTCGACGAATGCCAGATGGGCGCTCGGCAACCCTGGCGCGGTTCGCAACTATTTCGAAGTTGCGGTCGAGATTGCCGCGGCGACGACGAAGCAGGCGACGGCCGCATATTACGGATCTCTCCCCACCCATGCCTATTACGACGGCTGTTCCGGCGGCGGGCGCCAAGGCCTGGTTGAGGCACAACGATTCCCCGATGCATTCGATGGCGTGATCTCAGGGGCGCCAGCGTGGAATTTCACCAAGGTCATGGCTCAGTTTGTGGAGAACACCAAGTTCATCCGCCAAGCGCCTCAAAATCGGATTCCACCGGAAGTCTTCAGCGCCATCGACCGTGAAGTGCTACGCCAGTGTGACAAGGTGGACGGCGTCATCGACGGGATCATCATGGACCCGCCGGCGTGCAAAGCCGATCTTCGCAAGTTGCTCTGCAAACCCAACACGACGTCGTCGAGTTGTCTGTCCGAAGTGCAGCTGGAGGTGGTCACGCAACTGACGCAGCCGAACTATGCGCAGCCGGATTCAGGCTTTCACGGCCTGGTCCTCACCGGAACCGATGGCCAGGACCTTGGCTGGTATCCCTGGCATTTCGGTCCCCCGCCCGCCTTTCCGGGATTGGAGCTGCCGGCCGACCAATCGATTGCCGCACAGCTGGGGATAGAATTCATCCGCAATATGGTGATGAATGATCCGGGATACGACTGGACGCAGTTTACGATCGCCAAGGACTTCATAACTTTCGACCAGGTATTGGGTGACCTCCCCAATGCCGACGACACGAACATGAATGCGTTCTTCCGGCGAGGAGGCAAGCTGCTTCTGTGGCACGGCTGGGCCGATCCCGGCATCCCACCCGGCATGTCGATCGAACTCTACGATCGTATTCGGCGCGACACGAAGGGGCCTCTAGCGGAACCTGTCGACGCATCGGTCAAGCTATTCATGGTGCCTGGTATGCAGCATTGCGCGACGGGCTCCGGGCTGACCGAATTCGATCGTCTGTCCGCGCTCGAAGCGTGGGTCGAGCGCGGCGAAGCTCCCGAAACGATCTTGGCGACGCAGATGACCGCCGGCCGGCCAACGCGAACCCGCCCGCTCTGCCCCTATCCCAAGGTCGCGCGGTTCAAGGACAAGGGTAATCCCGACACGGCAAGCAGTTTTGAATGTCGCTGACGCAGCAGCACCGCTGCGCCCGGAAGAACGGGAGGGGTTGATCCCCTCCTACATCACACTCCGCGCTGAACTGGGCAGCACGAGTCTCGTTGACGCGGGGCGACGCGCGCTGCCTGTATTGCTGCTCTTAGAGAGGCAGACAACCACGACTACGGCCCATTGTTCGCGTTCGAGCGATTCGCTCGAATGTCGTTGCTCTGTCCTTACACCACCTGTCCGCTCGAGTGCTTCACAGGTACCCGATACCAAGCGGCGTATAGCGCAGGCAGGAATAGCAACGTGAGTACGGTAGCAATCAACAATCCACCCATCATCGCGTATGCCATCGGCCCCCAGAACACATCGCCCGCAATCGGAATCAGGCCGAGAATTGCCGCCGACGCAGTAAGCAGGATGGGCCGCAACCGGTGCATCGTCGCTTCGACGATCGCATCCCCACGCTCCATGCCCGCTTCCTCGCTCTCCTTGATCTGCGCCATCAACACCACGGAGTTGCGGATGATCATGCCCGTGAGCGCAAACACGCCGAGCATCGCCACGAACCCGACCGGCTTGCCGCTCACGAGCAGCGCGAGTGACACGCCCACGAGGCCCAGCGGCGCGGTGAGCACCACGAGCAGCAGCTTCTGTGTGCTGTGCAGCTGGATCATCAGAACGAACAGCATGATGAGCGCCGTCACCGGCAGCACCGCAAAGACGGACTTCTGCCCCTTCGCGCTTTCGCCCACTGCGCCACCCACTTCGATGCGATATCCCGGCGGCAGACTCCTGCGCACCTCCGCCATGGGCTTCTCGAGCTCGCCGACCACCGTTGCCGCCTGCACGCCCGGCACGAGGCTCGCTTGCACGGTGATCGTGGGCAAGCGCTCACGCCGCCAGATGATGGATTCCTCGAGGCCATACGCGAACGTCGCCACCTGCTCGAGCGGCACCGAATTGCCATTCGGCAAGTTGATGCCGAGGTCGCGCAGGCTCTGGACGTCGCCGCGATCGCGCGCCTGCGCGCGACCGATGACGTCGATGAGATAAATGTCGTCGCGAAGCTGCGTCACGGTGCGCCCGGAAAGCCCGGCGTTCAGCGCCAGCGACACTTGTTCCGAGGTCAGCCCCAACAACCGCGCTTTGTCCTGATCGATCTGCAACTGGATCGACTTGCTGCGCTCGTTCCAGTCGAAGTTGACGGTACGCGCCTGCGAGTTCTCGCGGATGTGCTGCGCCACCTGTTCGGACACCCGCCGCACCCCCGCGATATCCGGCCCCATCACGCGATACTGGATCGGCCAGTCCACCGGCGGTCCCAGCTGCAGCGGCTGGACACGGCCGAGCAAGCTGTCGAAGTCGTTGTCGAGCGCACGTTCGAGGCGCGACTGCACCTGATCCCGGACTTCGTTATTGCGAGTAACGACGATCGCCTGCGCGAAGTTCGCGTTCTCGAGCTGCACGTTGAGCGGTAGATAGAAACGCACCGCGCCCGAGCCCACGTAGAACGTGTGATAAAGAACGTCTGGATCGGCTTTCAGGATTTTCTCCAACCGCCCAACTTCGCGCTGCGTGGCCTTGATCGACGCATTCTGGGCGAGCCGCAGGTCCACGAGCAGCTCCGGCCGGTTCGACGCGGGGAAGAACTGGTTCTCGATCAACCCGAACAGCGCGACCGAAATCGCAAACGCCGCCGCCGTGCCGCCAATCACGAGTTTGCGTCGCTGGAGCGCGGTGGTGAGCACACCGCGGAACCAGCGCGTCAGGCGCCCTTCTGCCGCGGCGTGAGCTCCATGCTCGCCGGCGCCCGGCTGCTCCTTCAGCAGTGCCGTTCCAATGTAAGGAGTGAAGATGACGGCCACGACCCAGGAAACGAGCAGCGCGATCGTCACAACCGCGAACAGGGTGAAACAATATTCGCCCGCGGAACTCTTCGCAAAACCAACCGGGAGGAAGCCCGCAACCGACACCAGCGTGCCGGTCAGCATCGGGAAAGCGGTGGACGTGTAGGCGAAAGTGGCGGCGCGAAACTTGTCGAAGCCCTCCTCCAGCTTCTTGACCATCATTTCAACGGCGATCATCGCGTCATCCACCAGCAAGCCCAGCGCGATGACGAGTGCGCCGAGCGAGATGCGTTGCAGGTCGATGGAAAGAATGTCCATGAAGACGAACGTGATCGCCAGTACCAGCGGAATGCTGATGGCCACGACCATGCCCGCACGCAGTCCCAGGCTCACGAAGCTCACGAGCAACACGATGACGACGGCCTCCATCAGCGCTTGGGTGAACTCGCCGACGGACTCTTCCACCACGTGCGGTTGATTGGCGATCAAGTGAGGATCCATGCCCACGGGCAGGTCGGCCTGGATACGTGCCATGGTCATGCTCAAGGCGCGGCCCATGTCCAGGATGTTCCCGCCCTTCGACATCGTTACACCGATGCCGATGGACGGCTGGCCGTTGTAGCGGAACTGCGGTGCGGGTGGGTCTTCGTAACCGCGGCTGACGGTGGCGATGTCCCGCAACCGAAGCTGCCGGTCCCCAGCCCGGATCGACACGTTCTCCAGCGCCCGCACCGAATCCAGCGCACCACTCACGCGCACGGCGATGCGTTCGTTGGACGTTTCGACGGTACCCGACGCGATCACCGAGTTTTGGCTGCGAAGCGTCTCTGCGATGCGGTCGGTCGTGATACCGAGGCCCGCGAGCTGGCGCGTGGAGACATCGACGTTGAAGACTTCGTCCTGCACGCCGATCAGGTCCACCTTGCCCACGTTCGGTACTCGCAGCAGTTCTGCGCGGATGAACTCGGCGTAATCCCGTTGCTCGCGGTAGCTGAACCCGTCGCTGGTCAGCGCGTAGATCACGCCATACACATCGCCGAATTCGTCGTTGAAGAACGGGCCTATCGTTCCAGTCGGCAGCGTGCCGCGGATGTCCCCTATCTTCTTGCGCACCTGGTACCACTGATCCGGCACCACACCCGGCGGTGTGCTGTCCTGCAGATTGACGAACAGCGTGCTCTCACCGGGCTTTGTGAAGCTGGTCACCACATCGAGGTATTGCAGGGATTCGAGCGATTTTTCCAGACGGTCCGTGACCTGCTTCGCCATCTGCGCCGCGTCCGCGCCCGGCCACAACGCGCGCACGACCATCACCTTGATCGTGAAGGGAGGATCTTCATCGCGACCCAGCGCGCGATACGAGATGAAGCCCGCGAGCAAGAGCACGGCCATCATGAAGCCGACAAACGGCTTGTGCAGGAGTGCCCAGGCGGAAGCGTTGAAACCCTGTGCGTGCCCAGCGGCATGCGGCTCCACATTCATGGCGTCTGCTCGCCGAGCAGCCGCACTTTCTGGCCCACCGCAAGCCGGTGCACGCCTGCCGTGACCACACGATCGCCGCGCTTCAGACCGGACTCGATGATCACTCGATCAGAGTCATATCGCTCGACCTGCACCGGGCGCAGCTCGAGGGTGAGATCCTGCCTCACGACCCACGTTGCCGTGCCGTTGTCCTTCTGAAACAGCGCGGTCGCCGGCAGCGAAACGCTGGAGCTCTCCTCCCGCTGCGGCACACTCACCACAACGTTCATGCCGAGGCGCAGATTCCACTTTGGTATCGGGATGGACGCCTTGACCTGATAGGTGCGCGTGACCGGATCAGCGCTCGGGGATATCTCACGCACGCGCGCGGGATATTGCGCGGCGGGTGACGAGAGCAGCGCGAACCGCACATCCGACCTGCCGCGCATCTCATCGATACGGCTGTCCGGCACATCGAATACCACTTCGAGCTCACCCGCGCGAGCGACGCTCATGACACGCTGGCCGGGCGAAACCACCGAGCCCTCTTCCGCCGTGATGCGCGTGACAACGCCATCCTGGTCCGCGCGCAATGTCGTGTAGCTGAGCCTCTGCTCGTTCAGGCGCAGGTCGGCTGTGGCCTGCTCGAGGCGCGACTGCGCCGTTTTCGTCGCGGTCTGCTGCGCGACGTAGTTCGCGCGGGTCGTGAGGCCGCGTTCGAGCAGGTCCCGGAAGCGAGCTTCATCCGTGCGCGCACGCTCAAAGTCCGCGCGCGCCGCAGCCACCGCCGAGCGCGCGGCATCCACGCCGAGCGACTGATCCGTGGGGTCGATGCGCGCGAGAACAGCGCCCTTCTTCACGTTGGCGCCCACATCGACCACGCGGCTCACCAGCTTGCCACCGACCTGGAAACTCAAGTCCGTTTCATAACGCGAACGAATTTCTCCGGTGTAGGTACTGGCGTCTCTGAGCGAATTGCCCGCCACCACGAAGGTGCGCACAGGCCTGGGAGGCGCGGCCGGTGCGTCGTGCTTCGAGCACGACACGGTCGAGATGCACAGCGCCGCAATGAGAGCGGCCATGAGCGGGGAATGACGCGTGTTTGGGTCTTTCATCGCTGCGACCGCTGTGAATTGGGCGGGTGAATGCGGAACCAATCATCGACACGGCGGTACCAGTCTTCACGCGAGCCCGGGTCCAGCAGGATCTCGAACTCGCTCATCGAGCGCAGCACCGCAACGAAGTCGATGAGGAATGTGTACTTCGCATCCGCCGCCGCGAGGCCCGCGGACAAGGCGGCGTCCTGCGCATCGATGAGTTCGGTCACGGACACGACGCCCCGCGCGTACGCGTCCGTCACCATCCGCAGGTTCTCGTCCGCAGCCGCGGCGGCTTGCTTGGAGAGATCAATGGAGGGGTACGAACTCGCCGTGCGATGCAGCGCTACGCGCGTTCGCGCTTCCACACCATCGGTCGCAGCCGCACGCTCGGCCTCGATCTCGCGCAGATTGTGCCGTGCCTGGGATAGCTCCGCGGCGCGGCGACGCCCGGTGAACAGCGGCAACGTCGCCTGCACGGAGATGCTCCACGATTCATCGTTCGGCCCACCCAGCACGGGCGCCGAGCCCGCGCCACTCTTTTCGAGAGCCTTCGAGCCGTTCGAGACAAGCGCGATCTCCGGCAGGAAATACGATCGCTTTGCCGCCGTGACTGCGCGCTGCCGACTGGAGACCAGCGCGGTCGTTTGCGCGATCTCAGGCGAGTTCTTGAGCGCAGTACTCACGGCGTAGTCCATGAAGACTGCCCATTTTGCCGGCGCATCCAGGAAAGCCTGCGTGCGCGGGCTCGAAACGAGCGCAAGCGGATCATCCAACCCCGACTCGACCGTGACGAATGGCTGCTCGCCGCTGCGGTGAATCACGCGCGACAGCTCGGCTTCCGCCTGCCTGCGAGTTGATTCGGCAGACAACAAGTTCTGTTTGTCCCGGGCGAGCTGTGAGATCCATCGCAGGTTATCCGAGCGTTCCGCCAGGCCCACCATCTCGCGTACGCGCGAGGTCTCCAGGTTGCGGCGCGTGTTGTCCACGTTGCTGCGGCGGACGGCCTCGACGGATTCTGCGCGTAGCAGGTTGAGGTAGCTGGACGCGGCGGACTCCAACGTGTCCAGCATGTCCTGCCGTTCACCCTCCTCCGCTGCCGCCAACAGGTTGCGTGAGATGGAGTACCCGGCCCACGCGCGGTCTGAATAGATCACTTGCTGCAGCTGCAGCCCGGCGCTCGTCTCCTTCTCCGGCTGAAGCAGGGGGCTGGCGCGGTCCGCATCGATCTGAGTGCGTGCGGTGAAAGCATCCAGAACAGGCAGGAGGTTGCTGCGCGCAATGCGGACATCCTCCGCGCTGCTGCCGAGGCGCGCGCGGCTCGCCTCGAGCGATGGGTTGGATCGCAGCGCCGTGTTCATCGCTTCCAACAGCGTCAAGCGCGGCAGCGCTTCGGGCGTTTCCACCAACAACTGTTCTGCGTCGGTCAGAAATTCCCAACGTGGCGAGAAGCCGATCTCACCTGCTGTGCGCATGTTGATGATGAGACGCTGCTCGGTGGGAAACCCCACCTCGAACGTGGCCGGATCTTCGCCATCGACAATGCGCTGGATCATCAGCACGATCCTGCGCGCAAGCCGCTCCATGTCCCGCTCGGCGCCGCCCGTCGTCATGAGCACGCCGTTCTCGACTTCCTTGCGACCGAACATCGAGAACGAGGGCAGCCTGCGCGCGATGAGGCCGCGCGCGAGCGCTTCGATATCATCATCCCGGAAGCCAAGCAGGCCGGACACGTAAACCGCATCGGCGTCAGTCGGAATACCGGCCAGCGTCGAGGCAACGCTGGTGTGGGTGCGCACGATGGTAATGCGCACATTCAAGATGCGGGAAAGCTCTTCCGCTTTCGTTGAGAGCTCTGGCAGAGCGTTCATCAACGAGTCGTCGACCAACGTGGCAAGGTGCTTGAAGCCGACGATCTTGTGGAACATCGTGACTTCATTTTTCAGGCTCTGGAAATTGGCGATGTACGTGAAGTTGCGGCGCCCGCTCGCACCCTGCGTGAGCGGGAAGTTCTGGAGGATGGGATCGATCACCGTCGCTGAGATGGTCGGCTTGGCCAGCGTGGTGCGACGTGCAGCCTCGTGCGAAGCGAGGATGCCGAGCGTGAGGACGATATCGACATCCCGGTCCGCCAACGCTCGATCGAGCGCCGCGCTGACACCGCTGTTACTCCAGTCTCCGGCGAACCGCTTGTTGGCCGGCAGGACGAGCGCCAAGTCCGAGCCGAGAACATTGCGGGCTTCCCGCTCGATGAGCTCGGGAGAGAACATTTCGCGGCCAGTGGGACCATCTTCCACCACCCCGACACGCACTGGCATGGGCACGGAACTGGGCCGGGCTGGCGTCTGGGCAAGCGATGGTGTTCCGATCAGGAGCATCACCAGCATGGTGAGACAGCATGCAAGCGTATTCACCCACATCTCCCCGTCGTTCCGCCGCAGCTTACTGCGTGGCTGGTCTTTTCCGGGACATCGCAGCTGAAGCGCTCAGTACAAGCCACCGCCTGCTGGGCGCAGGCTCACGGCAGTTTACTTGCAGGCATGACGCGTTTCCTTCTCTGGAGCAACATCTACCAGGCGGTCAAGGCCACGAGAGGAATGGTATGTCCGTCAAAATTGTCCGCTAGCGCCGAACGACAGCGATCGACAGCGACCGATACTTTCTTATTCCCACTCGATCGTCGCCGGTGGCTTGCTCGAGATGTCGTACGTGACACGCGAGATGCCCGACACCTCGTTGATGATGCGGCCGGCGACGAGTTCCAGGAACTCGTACGGCAAGCGCGACCAACGCGCCGTCATGAAATCGATGGTCTCTACCGCACGCAGCGCGATGACGTAATCGTAGCGTCGTCCGTCGCCCATGACGGCGACCGAACGTACCGGCAGAAATACCGCAAAAGCCTGGCTCGTACGATCGTAGAGATCGTGCTTGCGCAACTCCTCGATGTAGATCGCATCCGCGCGTCGCAACAACTCTGCGTACTGCCTCGTCACTTCGCCCAGGATGCGCACGCCCAGCCCTGGGCCGGGAAACGGATGGCGATAGACCATCTCGCGCGGCAGCCCGAGTTCCACGCCGAGTTTGCGTACTTCGTCCTTGAACAGCTCGCGCAACGGCTCGACCAGTTTCAAACGCATCTTTTCGGGCAGGCCACCGACGTTGTGATGACTCTTGATGACGTGCGCCTTGCCCGTCTTCGAACCGGCCGATTCGATGACGTCGGGATAGATGGTGCCCTGAGCGAGCCATTGCACGTCGTCGAGCTTCGCGGCTTCTTCCTCGAACACCTCGACGAACAAGCGGCCGATGATCTTGCGCTTGCGTTCCGGATCGCTTTCGCCCTTCAGCGCCGTGAGGAAGCGCTCTTCGGCGTTCACGCGAATCACCTTCACGCCCATGTGGCGGCCGAACGTTTCCATCACCTGATCGCCTTCGCCGAGACGCAGCAGGCCATGGTCGACGAACACGCACACGAGCTGATCGCCGATGGCCCGATGCAACAGCGCGCCGACGACGGACGAATCGACACCGCCGGACAAGCCCAACAGCACGCGCCCGCGGCCCACTTGTGCGCGCACGCGCGCGATCGAATCCGCGATGATGTGGCCGGTTTCCCAGCGTGCCTCGCAGCCGCAGATCTCGCGCACGAAACGTTCGAGCAGCTTGGCGCCTTGCAGCGTGTGCGTGACTTCCGGGTGGAACTGCACGCCGTAGAAGCGACGCTCGTCATCGGCCATCGCGGCGAGCGGCGCATTCGCGCTGAATGCCGACGCGACGAATCCGGGCGGCAGTTCCTCGACGCGATCGCCGTGGCTCATCCACACATCGAGCAATGCCCTGCCCTGCTCGTCGGTGTGATCGCGCAATCCGTCCAGCAAGCGGTTGGGCACCGCAGTGGTCACTTGCGCATAGCCGAACTCGCGATGCGTCGAGGGCTGCACGCGTCCGCCCAGCTGTTGCGCCATCGTTTGCATGCCGTAACAGATACCGAGCACAGGCACGCCGAGTTCGAAGACTGCTTGCGGCGCGGCAGGTGCGGCGTCGAGGTGAACGGACTCCGGCCCGCCCGAGAGAATGATGCCTCGCGCTCCGAAGTCACGAACCTCGGCTGCCGCCATGTCCCATGGATGGATCTCGCAATACACACCGTTCTCGCGCACGCGCCGGGCGATCAGCTGGGTGTACTGCGCACCGAAATCGAGGATCAGAATGCGATGCGCATGAATGTCGGGCGGAGCCGCGGCGCGCGAAGTGGCGGATTCGGGAAGGCGGCTCGCGCTCATGCGATCGATCTCAAGGTGCGGCCATGCGAGCGCACGAGCGCTCAGCTGACACGGTAGTTCGGTGCTTCTTTGGTAATGCTGACATCGTGCACGTGGCTCTCCCGCATGCCGGCATTGGTCACACGCACGAACTGCGGACGGGTCCGCATTTCGTCGATGTTGCTGCTGCCGGTGTAGCCCATGGCAGCGCGCAAACCGCCGGCGAGCTGATGCAGGATCGACACGAGCGAGCCCTTGTACGGCACGCGTCCTTCGACGCCTTCCGGCACGAGCTTTTCGAGCTCTTCGGTGGCGTCCTGGAAATAACGATCTTTGGAACCGTGTGCCTGACCCATGGCGCCCAGCGAACCCATGCCGCGGTAGGACTTGTACGAGGCACCCTGGTACAGCTCGACTTCCCCAGGCGACTCTTCGGTGCCGGCAAACAAGCCACCCATCATCACGGCGTGCGCGCCGGCCACGATGGCCTTCGCAAGATCGCCGGAGAACCGAATGCCGCCGTCTGCGATCAACGGGACGCCGCTTGCTTTGAGTGCGGCAGCGACATTGGCGACAGCCGAGATCTGCGGCACGCCCACACCCGCCACGATGCGCGTCGTGCAGATGGAGCCGGGACCGATACCCACCTTCACACCATCGGCGCCCGCATCGACGAGTGCGCGTGCGGCTTCGGCGGTGACGATGTTGCCGGCGATCACCTGCTGGTCGGGCCAGGTCTCTTTGATCTTGCGCACGGCCTGCAAGACGCCACGCGAATGGCCGTGCGCGGTATCCACGACGATGACATCGACGTGCGCCGCACGCAGCGCTTCGACGCGCTTGAGCATGTCAGCAGCGGGACCGACTGCGGCACCGACACGCAACGCACCGCGCTCGTCCTTGCAGGCGCGCGGGAATTCGGTCGCCTTCTGGAAGTCCTTCACCGTGATCATGCCTTTCAGGTTGAAGGCCTGATCGATGACGAGCACCTTCTCGATGCGATGCTTGTGCAGCAACGCGAGTACTTCTTCCTTGGGCGCATTCTCACGCACGGTAATCAACCGCTCTTGCGGTGTCATGACAGCGGACACGGGCGCGTTCAGCTGCGTCTCGAAGCGCAGGTCGCGATGCGTCACGATGCCAACGGCCTTGCCGTTCACGACCACGGGCACACCGGAGATCTTCTTCTCGCGGGTCAGCTCGAGCACTTCGCGGATGGTCTTGTCGGGCGTGACCGTGATGGGATTGCTGATGACGCCGCTTTCGAACGTCTTGACGCGGCTGACCTCGCGCGCCTGCGCGTCCACGCCCATGTTCTTGTGGATGATGCCCATGCCACCTTCCTGCGCGATGGTGATCGCGAGGCGCGCCTCGGTGACCGTATCCATGGCAGCCGAGAGCACGGGCAGATTCAGACGAATCGTCCGGGTGAGCTGGGTGCTCAGGTCGACGTCGCGCGGCAGTACTTCCGAATAGGCCGGAACCAGCAGGACGTCGTCAAAGGTGAGCGCTTCCTCGAGAATACGCATGGCACTCGCCGCGTTGAGAAAGCGCGGCATTGTACGCGCGCTGCGCGCGCGAGGGCTAGGGGCTTGGGACCTGGGACTCGAGGTGCGACCCACAGAGCGACCATTGAGCGGCTTTGTCTTGTGCGACTTAAGCCCTTAGGCTTCCGGAATGTCGTCATCCTCCACGCCTGATCTCTTCGCTGACCCAGGCCCCAGGCCTCAGGCCCCAGGCCCCTCCGAACAGCGCGACATCTACACGCCCGGCCGCCTGAACCGCGAAGCCCGGATGCTGATCGAGCGCGGCTTTCCGGCTCTGTGGCTCGAGGGTGAGATCTCGAACTACTCGCGCCCCTCCTCCGGCCACTGGTATTTCTCGCTGAAGGACGAGCACGCACAGCTGCGCTGCGCCATGTTCCGCCAGCGGAATTTGCTGACACGCTTTACGCCCAAGGATGGCACGCACGTCCTCGCCCGCGGGCGGCTGAGCTTGTACGAGCCACGCGGCGAGTATCAGTTCCTCGTGGAGCACCTGGAGGATGCCGGCGAAGGCGCCTTGCGGCAGCGGTTCGAAATGCTGAAGGCCAAGCTCGCGGCGGAAGGCTTGTTCGACGTGGCCCGCAAACGCGAGCTGCCGAAGTGTCCCGCTCGCATCGGTGTCGTGACCTCGCCGACCGGGGCTGCCGTGCGGGACGTGCTGAACGTGTTGAAGCGCCGCTATCCCTCGATTCCCGTGCTGGTCTATCCGGTGCCCGTACAGGGCACTGAGGCTGCGCCCCGCATCGCTGAAATGCTCCGCGTCGCCTCGCGACGGGCGGAATGCGATGTGCTGATCCTGGCTCGCGGCGGCGGCTCGCTCGAGGACCTATGGCCATTCAACGAAGAGGTCGTCGCGCGGGCGATCGTGGCCTGCAAGATTCCGCTCGTGAGCGGCGTGGGTCATGAAGTCGATTTCACCATTGCCGACTTCGTGGCGGACCTGCGCGCACCCACGCCCTCCGCCGCAGCCGAACTCGTCGTTCCGGATTGCAGCGAGCGGCTACGGGCCGTCGATGCATTGGCCCGGCGGCTCGCCAGCACGTGGAAGCGCACGCTGGGCGAACTCCGGCAACGGACACGCTGGCTCAAACGCCGCCTGCACCTGGTCCATCCCGGCGTGTGGGTGCGACAACAAAGCCAGCGCGTCGACGAGCTGGAACAACGCGGCACACGCGCTTTGCGTCAACGGATCGCCGGCGAGTCGAGTCGCTTGCGCGAGCTCCGGGCGCATCTGCACCGCGCCTCGCCGGTGCTGCGACTGGCGCAAACGCGAAGCCGCCTCGAACGTGCGGATACCCAGTTGCAAGCCGGCTTCGCACGCAGGCTGCAGCGGTTGCAAGCGCGCCTGCAGCTCCTCGCCGGGCAACTGAACATCGTGAGTCCGTTGGCCACGCTGGAACGGGGCTACGCGATCGTTACGGACAGTCGCGGCAAGGTGGTCACCCACAGCGACGCCGTGCGTGCAGGTGAAAAGATCGAAGCCAAGCTCGCCCGGGGGCGAGTGCAAGCGACCGTCGATCGTGTCGAGGGTAACGAATGAAGTTGATCGGACGTGTCATGGCTCTGGCCTTGTCTTGCTTCGTTGCGATTGCCCACTCCACCTCGATCGTTCTGCCCAGAGAGCTGCGCGTGCCCGGCGGCATCGCGTTCGTCGCGCTTCCTCCGAACGCGACGCCACCCGTCGTGCACTTCGGCAAGTACCGCGTGCCGGTGATTTCGCAGGATCAGACATGGGTTGCCGTCGTGGGCATTCCGCTCGCAGCCACGAGCGGCGAACAGACGCTGCAGATCACCGGAATCGAGCCCATCCATTTCCCGATCGGCGACAAGCAATACCGCACGCAACATCTGAAGGTGCCGAATCAGCGCCACGTCGAGCCGAATCCGGATGACTTGAAGCGCATTGCAGCCGAGCAAGTGCGTACCGAGACCGCGTTGTCACGCTACACGGAAGCGGGCACTCCCACCTTCGCTCTGAGTGTTCCGATCGACGGCAAGCGCTCCGACTCCTTCGGCTCGCGGCGCGTGTTCAATGGTCAGCCGCGCAATCCGCACGCGGGCATGGACATCCCTGCGCCGAAAGGTACGCCGATCAAGTCGCCGGCCGATGGTGAGGTCGTCGACACCGGGGACTTCTTCTTCAACGGCAACACGGTGTTCATCGATCACGGCTACGGGCTGGTGACGCTGTACTGTCATCTCGACAGCATTGCCGTGAAACCTGGCCAGCATGTCCGCAAAGGCGATGTGATCGGCAAAGTCGGAGCGACGGGGCGCGTCACGGGACCTCATCTGCATTGGGGCGTGGCGTTGAATCGCGCGCTGGTGGATCCGGCGCTGTTCGTGGGGGAATGAGCGGGGTTCTGCCCCCACCCTGTCCCTCCCCCGCTGCGCAAGGGAGGGAACGCGGGTTCGAGTGCAGTAGAGGGTTGGGAAAGCGATTGAGCTTGCGTCCCCTCCCTTGCGTAGCGCCAGCGTAGCGGGGGAGGGACAGGGTGGGGGCACTCTCAACCTCCCTCCGAAGTCTCCCCATCCATGAACCGCCCGATCACCGGGCGGAAGTTGTCCATGTCGACGAGGAAGGAATCGTGCCCTTGCAGCGAGTCCATGGGCACGAACTCGACTTCTCGCGCAGCGCTCTTCAATCCGTCCGCGAGCTCCAGCTGTTGCGAGAGCGGGAACAGGAAGTCGGTTTCCACACCGATGATGAGCGCACGCTCCACCGTGAAGCGCTTGAGCGCGTCAGCGACGGAGCCGCCGTGGTCTGCAAGATCGAACAGATCCATCGCGCGCGAGACATACAGATAGCAGTTGGGATCGAACTGCCCTGTGAACTTGGTCGCGTGGGTCTCCAGATACGATTCCACTTCGAAGTCGATCCCGAACGGGTCTCCGGGTTTGCGTTCCACGTGCGCGCGTTCGCGTCCGAAGCGCAGCTGCCATTCCTTGGCGGAGCGATAGGTGATCATGCCGAGCTTGCGCGCGAGTCGAATCCCGGTGATGGGCATCGAATCCGGCGTGTAGTTGCCGTCCTGCCAGTTCGGATCGCGGCGGATGATTTCACGTTGCAATGAGCGCAGCGCAATTGCGAACGGCATCGAACGCGCGGACGCCGAGATGCTGACCAGATTGCGCACTTCGCCGGGAAACAACGCGCAATAAGCCAGCACCGTCATGCCACCCATCGATGAACCAATCACGTGCGCCAGCTTCTGGATGCCGAAGGAGCGCACGACTTCGTGCCCGGCGCGAGCGATGTCCTCGATCGTGAGCACGGGGAACGTCAAGCGATAGGGTTGCCCGGTCGCCGGATTGATCGATGCCGGCGAGGTCGAGCCAAACGGGCTGCCCAATGAATTCACGCAGATGACGAACGAGCGGCGCGTGTCGATCGGCCGTCCCGGTCCGACCATGTCTTCCCACCAACCCGGCGTCGTATCCTCCGAGCTCGAGGCGGCATGCGCCGACGGCGACAAGCCCGTGAAAATCAGCACGGCGTTGTCCTGACAGAAGCTCAGATCGCCCCAGGTTTCATAGGCAATCTGCACGTCCTGCAGCACACCGCCACGGCGCATCTCGAACGGATGATCGAGGTTTAGGATTTTTCGGGCTGTGGGCATTGGAGCGAAGTATCCGTGGTTCTCGCATGAGTTTAGGCTCATGCGCAGCATGAGCCTCATGCCAATTGCGCAGGTGGCTATGCCGATCGACCTGGGGCCTGGGACCTGGGGAAGACAGAAGGCAGCGCCGTGGCGAGACCTCTGACTCAGGCCCACGCCTCAGGTCCCAGGCCCATCATCACCTCTTCTTCACCCTCTGCATCAGCCGCTTGCGCTTGCGCACCTGCCGCGGCGTCAGGGGGTTGCGCTTGGCCTTGAAGGGGTTCTCGTCGGAGCGGAATTCCACACGCACCGGCGTGCCTTGCAGACGGAAACGTTCGCGATAGACGTTTGCCAGGTAGCGGCGATAGGCGTCCGGGACGTGATCGACCTGATTGCCATGCACGACGATGATCGGTGGGTTGCGGCCGCCCTGGTGGGCATAGCGCAGCTTGATGCGCCGACCGCGTACGAGCGGCGGTTGATGCTGCTCGATCGCGCGCTCCAGCACGCGCGTCAGCTCCGGCGTCGGCATCTCGCGCATCGCCGCTTCGTACGCCGTATGCACCGTGCGCAGCAGCTCGCCGACGCCCGTGCCATGCAATGCGGAAATGAAATGCACGGGTGCGAATTCGAGGAATGGCAGGCGCAGATCGAGTCCGGTGCGGATCTCATCGCGTTTGTCGGACGGAATGCCGTCCCATTTGTTCACGGCGATCACGAGCGCGCGTCCCAACTCGGCAACGTGACCGAACAGGCTCGCGTCCTGCTCTGCCACCGTGTCGTGCGCATCGATTACGCCGATGACGACGTGCGCGGACTCGACCGCCTGCAGCGCCTTGATAACGCTGAACTTCTCCACGGCCTCTTCGACGCGCGCACGCCGCCGCACGCCGGCCGTGTCGATCAACGTGTAGTGGCGACCGTCGCGTTCGAACGGAACGAACACCGCATCGCGCGTGGTGCCGGGTTGGTCGAATGCGATGAGCCGATCCTCGCCCAGGAAGCGATTGATGAGCGTCGACTTGCCGACGTTCGGCCGGCCGATCACCGCCACGCGAATGCCTTGATTCGGATCGGCCGACTCGCTCGGGTCGAGCTCGAAGCCCGCGAGCACGTGGTCCATCAGCGCATTCACGCCACCGCCATGCGCCGCGGCGATCGCAAGCGGCTCGCCCCAGCCCAATTGATGAAAGTCGGCGCCGGCCGTGGCGCCGTCGAGCCCTTCCGACTTGTTCACGACGAGCACGACCTCCTTGCCGCGCCGACGCAGCAGCTGCGCCACGAACTGATCGGAAGGCGTGCAGCCATCGCGCGCATCCACCAGGAAGAGCACGCGATCCGCTTCGTCGACGGCGCGCAGTGTCTGCTTCGCCATCAACGCTTCGACACCCGCCGTTTGATCGATCAGTCCGCCCGTATCCACGACGATGTACGGCACAGGGCCGACCTTGCCGTAGCCGTACTTGCGATCGCGTGTGAGCCCGGGGAGATCGGCGACCAACGCATCGCGCGTGCTCGTGAGCACGTTGAAGAGCGTGGATTTACCGACGTTGGGACGCCCGATGAGGGCGATGACGGGCAGCATGGG
>DATELY010000026.1:0-9882 GCA_035276085.1 Steroidobacteraceae bacterium
TTCGACCTGAGCTTGTACGCACGTACTGTGCGCAGCAATCATGCGCATAAAAATGGGGCCCCAAGATGCTAACTTCGTCTCGTGAGATCCGTTCCCCCACCGCGCATGAATTGCTTTGCTCTTCCGGCCAAGTGCCCGCGGAAATCGTGATCGGGTAGCATGTGGGCTCACCGCTGCGGACGTACGCTCGTGCCAGGTCGATTGCGTTCGCGTGCCAAGACGAACGAATTCGTAGTGTAGGTAATCCTCGCTCACCGGAGCGACATCGCAGATGCGCATCTGAGGCGTCGTACAGGGTTCGTCTGATTGTTCGGCACGGGCAATCCGCTGAAATTTGCACTTTGTTCCACCCAGCCTCGAGCCCGTCGTATGCCGATCGATCCCGTCTCTGCCGTTTGTTTCCTTGCCGGCACGTTTGGTGCCTGGTTCGTCTCGCAGTCGTTGACGTCCTCGCTGGCGCGCCGTCAACAAGAAATTGCGCAGCGCGGTCTCACCATCATGGGCCGCATCGTCGGTATCTGGCGGCCACCCCTGGCCGGCAGCTTCACGCGTCTGTACATCGAATTCGAGCCGCCGAACTGGCACGGTCCCGTGCGTGCGTGTCACATCGACCGCCGCGAGGCGGGAGAGCTGAACGCGTCGCTACCTTCGGTCGGCACGACGGTGAACATCAAGTATCTGCCCGAGCGTCCGCAGGATGCTGTCATCGCGAAACTCGTTTCGCGCTTCATGCGTTGATTTCCTTCGTCAGGAGAATCCTTTCCTCGCAAAGCGAAATGCTTCGCTGCACTGCCGTCATCGCGGGACGCTGAACGGAACTTAATCACCCACCCTCCATTTCTTCGCTGAGGCTGCAATGCCCCGAGTGTTGAAGCTAAATCTTCTGGAGGAATTATGGGAATCCTTATCTGGCTGATCGTGGGTGGCGTCGTGGGATGGTTGGCAAGCATCATCATGCGTACTGACGGTCAACAAGGCATTCTTCTGAATGTGATCGTAGGTATCGTGGGTGCGTTGCTCGCCGGCTTCATCATCTCGCCGATGGTGGGTGTCGGTACGATCAACGAAGGTGTCACCGTGGGGACGTTCCTGGTGTCGTTGGTCGGTGCAGTCATCCTGCTGGCCATCGTGAATCTGTTCCGCCGCGGCAGCGTTCGCTGAAGCGGAAAGCGAACCAGGATGGAAAGAAGCCCGCCTTCGAGCGGGCTTTTTTCTGCCGGCTTACTTTGCAAATCCACGCTTGCGCATGAGCGCATCGATCTTCGGGTCACGGCCGCGGAAGGCACGATAGGCCTCAGCCGGATCGATCGTATTGCCGAGCGAGAGCACGTGCTGCAAACGCGCTGCCACTTCCTTGTCGTAGGGACCTTTCGCTTCGGTGAAGGCTTCCCAGGCATCGGCAGTGATCGTGTCGGCCCACAGGTAGCTGTAATACCCCGCGGAATAACCATCGCCGGAGAACACGTGACTGAACTGTGGCGTGCGATGACGCATGACGATTTGTTCCGGCATGCCCAATTCCTGCAGCGTCTGGCGTTCGAATGCGTCGGGATCGATGGGCCGTGTGCCGGCCAGATGCAGCTTCATGTCGATGAGCGCACTCGACAGATACTCCACCGTCGCGAAGCCTTGATTGAACGTGCGCGCACGCTCGATCTTCTGAACGAGTGTCGCCGGGATCGGCTGTTGCGTTTCGTAATGCCGCGCGAAACGGTTGAGCACCTCCGGCGTCAGTAGCCAGTGCTCGAGCAACTGAGACGGAAACTCCACGTAGTCACGCGCCACGGCGGTTCCGGAGAGGGAAGGGTAGGTCACGTTCGACGAGAGTCCGTGCAATGCATGGCCGAATTCGTGGAACAGCGTGGTCGCATCGTCCCAGCTGACGAGCACGGGGCGGCCGGCCGTTGGCTTCACGAAATTCGCGTTGTTGGAAACGAGGGTGGTGATCTCGCCATCCATGCGTTCCTGCGAGCGGTATGCGTTCATCCATGCGCCAGAGCGTTTGCCCGGTCGCGCATACGGGTCGAAGTACCATAGGCCGATGTGTTTGCCGCTCGCATCGGCGACCCGCCACACGCGCACGTCGGGGTGGTACGTCGTCACCTGGTCGCTGCCGACCGGTGTGAAGCGGAAGCCGAACAGCTCGCCCGCGACATAGAACATACCTTCGCGCAACTGCTCGAGCTGCAGGTACGGCTTCAATTCATTCGTGTCGAGATCGTATTTCGCCTTGCGCACCTTCTCAGCATAGAAGCGGTAATCCCACGGCGCGATCTCATGCGTGAACCCTTCGGTCCTGGCGAGCGCCTGCATGTCCGCGACTTCCTCGTGCACGCGCGCGACGGCGGGTGGCCAGACGGCCTGCATCAACTGCATCGCGTTGTCGGGCGTTTTCGCCATCGAATTTTCCAAACGCCAGTGCGCATGCGTGGCGTAACCGAGCAGTTGCGCACGTTCGGCACGTAGCCGCAGGATCTCGGCGATGATGCGGTTGTTGTCATGCGCATCGCCGTTGTCGCCGCGATTCACGAACGTGCGCCACACCTTCTCGCGCAGATCGCGGCGCGCGGAATACGTGAGAAACGGCTCGACGCTCGAGCGCGTGTTGCTGATGATCCATTTGCCCTTGAGCCCACGCTGCTCGGCTTCTGCCTGCGCCCCGGCGCGCTCGGCAGGCGGTAACCCGGCGAGATCCTCTTCGCGCTCGAGTGTGAGGAAATGGTTCTCCTCGTCTGCCAGCACGTTCTGACTGAACTGCGTGAAGAGGGTCGCCAGACGTTGATTGATCGCCGACAGGCGCTGTTTCGATTTGTCGTTCAGGCGCGCGCCCGCGCGCACGAAGTTGGTGTAATAGAGCCACGCGAGACGTTGCTGCTCGGACGTCAGTGCGGCACGGGTCTCGTACACCGCTTCGATGCGTTTGAACAGCGCCGTGTTCTGGGTGATGCGATCGCTGAACGCCGCGAGCCTGGGTTCCATCTCGCGCTCGATCGCCTGCACCTGCGCATCATTCAACGTCGAGTTGTACACGCCATAGATGGTCGCTGCGCGGTCGAGGGTGCGGCTCGAACGTTCGAGCGCGGCCAGCGTGTTTGCGAAGGAAGGCGGCGCGCGCTCGGCGGTGATGCGATCGATGGCTGCCAGCTGCTGTTCCATACCGGCCTCCAGCGCCGGCTTCAGATCGGACGGCTTGATGCGATCGAAGGCGGGCACCCCGCCGAACGGGCCTTCCCAGGATGCGGCCGCCGGATTGGCAGCGAGCGCCGTGTTGAGGTCGAAAGGGGAAATAGTCATGAGTGTGATGTACAGCGTCGTCAGCAGGCGTTTCAAGGACATCAGCGAATCCAAAGCCATTGGGGCGGTGGCTACTCTACAAGGCTCCCGGCGCGGTGGCAGCGCTGCCAGTGGGGGAACTTTCCATACCGTCACGATCGCAGTACGCACGCTGTGCGCGTGAATTCGTGCGCACGAGCACGCTGCGGCCCGTACTTTTCGTGCAACCTGCCGCGACGTAGCGGGTGTGCGATCCATCTTCGCGCGCGCACCCGCGCAGGAGTCATCATGCGTGCCGGCTCACAAACGTCATTGCTCCAGCGCTTACTTGCGCGCTTGCAGGGTACCCAAGCTCACGGGCAGCCGGCACGAGTTGCAAGCAAACCGCGACCCTTCCAGGCCGTGGCGGTATTCCGCGGTGGGTCCGCGTGCGAGATGGCGCAGCGATTCAGCGAGCATCGATTTCTGGCAAAGGATGCGCCGTCATTGCCGCTGCCCGGTTGCACGATGCCCCATAAGTGCACATGTCGCTTCCTGAAGTTCAACGATCGGCGCGAATCGATGCAGCGGCGGCTGATGGATTTCGGCCTCGGTGCACAGCTGTTCGGCGGCAAGGAGCGACGTGCCGTGCGTGGACGCAGGAAGAACGATCGCTGACCTCGCTGCCATGTCACAATCTTAGGGGGAATGGCACTCAGTTAAGCCGCAGATGCAATTCTTTGCGGGCTTGAGGCTTGGGGGGTGAGGCGTGGGCCAGACAGGAGGCCTTTGAATCTGGCCCATGTCCCACGTCCCAAGCCCCACGACCTGTTTGGCATCGGCTTAACTGAGTGCCATTCATCTTAGGGGTCTGTCTTATCATCGCTCGCGCGGTACAGTCGTCGTCCGCGGAATCTTTCATTGGAGCGTTCTCTTGCAGTATCAGCACGTCGTCGTCCCGGATCAGGGCGAGCCCATTCGTATTGGCGAAAAACACGAGTTGCTCGTGCCGGAGCGGCCGATATTGCCGTTCATCGAAGGCGATGGCATTGGCGCAGACGTCACGCCGGTCATGCGCAGGGTTGTGGATGCTGCCGTCGAGAAAGCGTACGGCGCGCGTCGCAAGCTGGCCTGGATGGAAATCTATGCCGGCGATAAAGCGTCCAAGGTCTACGGACCGGGACAGTACTTCCCCGCAGAAACGCTGGACGCGCTCGGGCGCTTCGTCGTGTCGATCAAGGGGCCGCTCGCAACGCCGATCGGTGCGGGCATCCGCTCGATGAACGTCACGATCCGTCAGACGCTCGATCTGTATGCGTGTGTGCGCCCCGTGCAGTACTTCCAAGGCGTCGAAACGCCGATGAAGGATCCGAGTCGCGTGGATCTGGTGATCTTCCGGGAGAACACCGAAGACACCTACGCAGGCATCGAATATCCCGCAGGCTCCGATGCGGCACGCAAGCTCGTCGCCTATTTGCAGACCGAGCTGGGTGCGCGCGGTATCCGCTTCCCCGACAACGTCGGTGTGGGGATCAAGCCCGTGTCGAAGCAAGGCTCGCAGCGGCTGATCCGCATGGCGCTGCAGTACGCGATCGACAATGACCGCGCCTCGGTCACGCTCGTGCACAAGGGCAACATCATGAAGTTCACCGAAGGCGCATTCCGCAATTGGGGCTATGAGGTGGCGAAGAGCGAGTTCGGCGCGGTGGAAGTGAATGGCGGTCCGACGCTGAAGCTGCGTAATCCAGTGACGGGGCGCGAGATCGTGGTCAAGGACGTGATCGCGGACAATTTCATGCAGCAGATCCTGCTACGACCCGAGGATTTCGACGTCGTTGCCACACTGAATCTCAATGGCGACTACATCTCGGACGCGGCTGCGGCGCAGGTGGGCGGCATCGGCATCGCGCCGGGCGCCAACATCGGCGATGGCGTCGCGGTGTTCGAAGCGACGCACGGCACGGCGCCGGGCATGGCCGGCAAGGATCTCGTGAACCCGGGCTCCATCATCCTCTCGGCCGAGATGATGCTGCGCTATATGGGCTGGCGTGAGGCCGCCGATCTCGTGCGCAAGGGCATGGCGAATGCAATCGCGCAGAAGGAGGTCACCGCCGATCTCGCCCGCCGCAGCGGCAGTAACGAGTTCGCACCCGATGCGACGGTGCTGAGCTGCTCGGGCTTCGGTCAGGCAGTGATTCGGCACATGGGGTGAGAGCCGCGTCTGCGGCTCACGAGAACTCGCGCATCCGTGCCTGCAGCCACCAGGCCTTGGCAAAGCGCAGCTCGCTGACCACACCCTGGCGCGACAGGCCCATGATCGCAGCCGTATCGCGCGCGTTGAGTCCGCCGAAATAGTAGAGCTCGACGATGCGGGTACAGACCGGGTCGAAGGTCTCCAGCCGGCGCAACCACTGGTTGAACTGCAGGAAGCTGCGTTTGGCTTCTTCCAGCAGCAAGCCGGCCGTGGCACATCCCATGGCGACTTCGCGTGCGATGGGCGCCGCAAAACAGAGAAAGCGGCGCTGCTCGTCGCGGCTGCGTTCCCCGCCACACAGGTGGGTGAAGATCTGGCGCAGCAGCGACGCAATGCGCAGAACGCCGCCAGGGTAGGGGCCCTGCAGACGCCGACGCAGCTCGAGCTCGATGAGCGGCCGCAAACGTTCCAATGCAACGGGATCCAATGTGCTCGCCATACCGACGATTGCCTCCTTGCCAGTCAGGGCGTGCCGGTTGAGTTGATCAACCTGCACGCCGTGCGCTTGCTACGATAGCTTGCGCCACGGAGATTATCCCAAGTTGGGATAATCCGAAACCAGGATTATAGACGCGGGCGACCTCGAGGGAGCCCGACGTCTTGAAATCGCTGCGCTCAGCCGATCATCGCCATTTGCTTGCGCTACTGGTCGCCGCCAGAGAGAAAGCCGGCGTGACGCAGCAGCAACTGGCTGAACGCCTCGGTAAGCCGCAGAGTTTCGTTGCGAAGTACGAGGGCGGCGAACGCCGCATCGACGTCATCGAGTTCCTGGCCATTGCCCGGGCCCTCGACTTCGATCCCTCGCGCGCCGTGCGCGAAATCGCCGCGAAGTACAAAAGCTAGCAGCCTGTCGGACTTAGAACGGGCCACGGGCTACAGGCTACGGCCAGAGAGGAACCCTTCATCCCTTCGGGGTCGTGCGCCGCGCGATGGACAACTAGCTACAGCTGCACGCTGTCGGCGCAACCGTGCAGCCAATCCAGCAGGCGGACGCGATCGACCGTCGCATCCTTGGCGCTGACGAGTGCCAGGCGCTGCCACTGGACGCGCAAGTGCTGCCCAAGGGTGGCCGCGAATTCCGGAAACACGCTGTGGCTCGTGAGGGTCGGCCAGGCGCTCACGGCTTTGAGCTGAGGTTGATCGGTGTCGATGGTGATTCCGCCGGGCCGCCACTGCGCCGAGTACAACCGGTCGAGGCGAGCCACCTGCACGCGCCATTGGCCGGGCGCGGAGACGAGCAGCTCGAGCGAGACGTCGTGCGGTTTCAGGGCGCTCTTGCGAGTGAGCCAATAGTCCGGCGGCGTCGTGCCCAGGCGAATGCCCACGTGCCATTGATCGCTGTCCGGCCGCACGCCCGCTGTCGCGGCCCAGGTCGTGTTGTCCGTGGCGACATCGAAGCGGCGCAGTTGCTCGCTGCAGTACTTCGCCACGCCACCGAGCGCCGGGTGACCCTCGTAGAGCCGCAATCGATGTGAGAAGCCCAACAGGGCCGGCAGATCGTTGCGCTCGGCATAGTGCGCAACCATCTTCAAGAGCAGGGTGATGTCGTCCGGCTGCGCCCGCTGGATCAGCGCGAGGTCGAGGAAGCAGAGGAGCTTGCGGTCGAACGCGCTCTGTCCTGCGAGGTGCAGGCCCAGTGCGTCGACGGCGGAGTCGACGAAGCTGTCGTTGCCCGCGAACCGTAGCATGCGGTCCGCTTCGGCTCGCGTACCTGGGGGCGTCGCAAATCCGTCCACGCGCGTGTTGAAGGCACTCCACTCCTTGAGCAGGGATTCTTCCAGCGCCAAAGCGGTGATGGATGCGTCGGTCAAGGCGGGCGCCTCGTCATGGGTCGGTCAGCGGCGCGAGATTGTCGGGCATCCCTGGTGGCAAATCCGCGTGATGTGAAGTCCCTGTGAGGTGGATCACAGTTCGGCGCCGGGTGAGCCAATCCGTACGAAAGCAAAACTGGCCAGCACCGCACAGGTGCTGGCCAGTATGGCGTCGTCTGCCCATGGCCGTCCCCTGACGCTTACGGAGCAGGGGACAGGCCAAGCCGACGCTTATCGATCCGTGAGGAGCTTGAACGCGACCGGCGGTGCCGTCGGGTAGCCGTAGTACATCTGACTCGACACGTGGGTCACGCCCGGAACGGTGGACGACCATTTCCGCGCGTCGGTGGCATCACGCGCAATGACCAGGACGCGACGGTGACCCACATTGCCGAAGGGCTTCGACGCATAGTTCCTGTGCCATGCCGGTACACCGAGCTTCGGATGCTCGATGGTGACGCCCGCCACGTACTTCTCGCCGGGCAAGCCGCGCGTATCGCCACGATCCCATACGTTGTTGTTCATGATGACGAAGTTGGGATTGATGGCCCGACGCGACGCATCCAGACGACGCACGAGATCGATACTGCCGTCCGTCCACGCATTCTTTTCAGCTTGCGACCAGCGGTCCCACGCCACGGTGGTGCCCCAGGGACGAGCACCAATCACATCGAGGAATACTCCGTCGACCTTACGTTCCCGCATCAGGTTCTCGACGTACTTGACCACGGACAGGATCCACTTCGAGCCCGGACGCATGTCTGTCATGCGATGACCGCCCCAGATCTGGCGCTGGCCATACGTGGGATACGGCCACAGCGGCACCGCGCCGTAGTTGTTCATGTAGAAGGCCTTGTCGAGCGCGCAGACCGCCTTGTCGGGGCGCTCAGCGGCATTCAGATAGGCCAGCACCTCGGCGCCCTTCGCTCGGGCGTTGGAGAACACGGTCGCGTAGCGATTGCATCGACCGGTAATCAGCAGGCCGGTGCCCTTGCCGTACAACGACACGTTGGTCAGGCTCGAATTGAACGCGATGCCCGCAGGGTTCGCGGCCAGGGTCGTGGTGGGTGCAGCAGCAAAAGCACCAGACAACAGGCAGCCCAGCGCCACGAAGGCACGTTTGAAATTCATTTGCGAAGTCTCCCTAAACCTGAGGCTGATCACTTCCGTGATCAGTGTCGAAAAAAAACCGAACTGACTTTTTGAGCGGCTCGCGACCCGCTTCTTAAAGTGCTTCGGACGGACTTTGTAGTTGGCTGCAGCCGCGGGCGAATTTAGGGATCGTGCAAGCCGCGGGCAATCTGTCTCTGATGCCCAACGAAAACAGCTGAAAACAAGCTGTTTTGTAAGGCTATGCGCCACATTTGAAATTTCGAGTTCACATTTTCGTCGCGCCGGAAAAAAAGCGGCGATGAAGTGAATGAGACATCACCTGAATGTGCCTCTGCGCACGCGCTCATGTGCGTCATCGGTCGGTGCTGATTTTGCCAGGCACTTCGATTCGTCCTGCAGAATCCCATACGGTTGCAGATGAAACCAAAGATTGTGAGCGGTTTGCGCAGACATGCGCAGCCGCTGCTGCGTGCGATCCGGGTGAATGGGGCGGTTCACCGGCGTGACGATGGACGGGATGAGCCCGATTGCCGTGGCGCCGCTGCGATTTGCATCGGCCGCTCGTGGTTTGTGCTGGCGCGTGGAACCAGCCGCCGCCGCTGCCGTTATGAGCGAAGCGTGGCAACAATAACTACGTAGAGGAGGAATTCATGAGAACCACGGCGGCTGCCATCGCGTGCCTTGCGCTTGTCCTCGGCAGTCCATCTGCGCAGGCACTCGAGTGGCGCTTGGGACTGAGCTACGCCAGCGGCCTGGGCGATGTCACGGACCTGTACGAAGACAATCTCCAGAACCAGGGTTTCGACGCCGACGTCGATCTCAAATTCCCGATCGGGGTGTCCTTGGGCGCGACCTACGACTGGGAATCCGGTGTGCGTGCCGACCTGGGACTGGGCCCGGCGTTCTTCCTCGAAGGCGATGTCGATTATTTCGAGCTGCCCGTCACCGCGACGGTGGGTTACAACTTCGCCAAGGGCTCGGACTTTGCCCCGTTCGTGCGGGGCGGTCTCGCGTATCACATCGGCAGCGGTGACTTCTACGAGAGCGCCAGTCCCGGGCTCTTTGCGGCAGCCGGCGTGGACTTCACGCGGCTGACCGTGGAAGTGGCGACCGACATGGCGAAGGTCGAGTTCGAGCGCACCTGCGCCGCCGGCGTGGACTGCGACACGACCAAGAAGCTCAGCACCTACGACATCGTGCTCAGCGTCTACTGGCGCTTCTATTGATCCGAGGAAGATCGAGGACACGGAACGGTTGGCTCGCGTAATGTGCCTGCACGGCTGAGGTGGCTCGACGGCGCCCGATGGCGCCAGTGATATGGGGTTCGCATGTCCGGGAGCCTGCGCGTACAGGTGGCGTTGATGGCAACGCTGTTCCTGGCGGGGTGGGGGGAATCGCCCGCCGGCGCGGTCGCGCCCATTGCGGCCGACCGACCTGAACAGCCGCGGCCCG
>DATELY010000027.1:0-2027 GCA_035276085.1 Steroidobacteraceae bacterium
GCCGAGCGTCACTGGCTCGCGTATCTGGCCGTGCGCCGCTGATTTTCACGCTTCGTTGCGCTACGTTGAGTAGCGTGCCGCAGCGCAATGAAGCATCGATCGCAGCAGCACGACTGCACCTCAGCATCCGTTTCACCCGTCATCACTCTGGGAGAGCATCTTGCTCCACACGACTCAAACGGAAGCCTGCAAGCTCGCCGTGCAGGACATCCACAAGCGCTATGGCGACAACGAAGTGCTGAAGGGCGTCTCGCTGAATGCCAACAAGGGCGACGTGATCAGCATCATCGGTGCGAGCGGGTCGGGCAAGAGTACGTTCCTGCGCTGCATCAACTTTCTCGAGCGGCCGAACGCCGGGCAGATCGTCGTCGACGGCGAAGCGGTGCGTACGAAGACCGACCGTCACGGCAATTTCGAAGTCGCGGATCACAAGCAGTTGCAGCGCATCCGCACGAAGCTCGCGATGGTGTTTCAGCACTTCAACCTGTGGGCGCATATGAACGTGCTGGAGAACGTGGTCGAGGCGCCGATCCACGTGCTCGGCCTGCCGCGCAAGGAAGCGGAAGACCGCGCCCGCGAGTATCTGGAGAAGGTCGGCCTCGCGCCGCGTCTGGAGAAACAGTATCCGTCGCATCTGTCGGGCGGTCAGCAGCAGCGTGTGGCGATTGCGCGCGCACTGGCGATGAACCCCGACGTGATGCTGTTCGACGAACCGACCTCCGCGCTCGATCCTGAACTCGTCGGCGAAGTGCTGAAGGTTATGCAGAAGCTCGCCGAAGAGGGCCGCACGATGATCGTCGTGACGCACGAGATGGGTTTTGCGCGCAACGTGTCGAACCATGTGATGTTCCTGCATCAGGGACGCACGGAAGAAGAGGGCGTGCCGTCGGAAGTGCTGGTGACGCCGAAGAGCGAGCGCCTGAAGCAGTTCCTGTCCGGCAGTCTCAAGTAATCCCGCTTCCGGTCGTTTATCGCAATGGCGCGTCCGTCGTCCAGTCCTGCCCGCACGACCCAGGTCGCGATCGTCGCGTTGCCGCCTGTGTCGATGTCGGGCGTCGGGCCGATCGTCGACGCGCTGAATCTCGCTAATGAAATCGATGGACGCGCGCTGTACCGCTGGCAAGTCGTGTCGTGGGACGGTCGCCCGGTGCCGCTCGCGGGCGGCGCATCGTGGCCTGCCGATGCCGCATTCGGCGATGCGATTGCGTGCGACTGGCTGATCATCGTCAGCGAGCGATTCCAGCAATTCGCGGACTATCGTCTTTTTCTCGCGAGCCTGTCGCGCGTCGGGCAACGCACGCCGCTCGTGACGGGCATTCACCATGGCGTGTGGTGGCTCGCGATGGCGGGGCAGTTATCCGGCTATCGCGTGAGCGTGAACTGGGAGACGTATCAGCAGTTCACCGAACAGTTCGAGCGCTCTATCGTGACGCAGCAGATCTTCGAGATCGATCGCGATCGGGCGACGTGTGCCGGTGGTCAGGCGACCGTCGATTTCATGCTGGCGATGATCGGGCGCGAGCATGGTCCTGAACTCGCCGAGCGTATCGCCGATACGATGGGCGTCGGGACTTTGCGCTCCGGTCAGGAGCGGCAGCGCATACCGTTTGTGACCGCGCCTGGCGAGCGGCATCCACGGCTCAATGATGCGTTGCTGTTGATGGAAGCGAATATCGAGGATCCTCTTACCTCGGATGAGATTGCCGGGCTCGTTGGCGTGTCGCGACGGCAACTCGAGCGGCTGTTCCGGCAATATCTTGGGTCGATGCCCTCCAAGTATTACCTCGGGTTGCGGCTTGCTAAAGCAAGGACGCAGTTGCAGCGGACTAGCAAGTCTGTTGTGCAGATTAGTCTTGCATGTGGGTTTTCTTCTGCTGCGCATTTTTCTAATGCTTATAGGGAAAAATTTGGCGTGACGCCGCGGGAAGAAAGGAGGAACTGGATCGAGAAGCAGCGCGGGGATGAGCCCCGCGGGGCGGCTATGATTGAGCGGGCTTAGTGGTTTTTTTGTCTGCGACGCTAGTCGC